>NZ_JBFSUX010000025.1:0-64996 GCF_041467595.1 Vibrio sp. 10N.247.311.13
TCGAAAATGCCTTTGGGAGAATTAAGCATTATCGAGCTATTTCAAGTAGATATGACAAGCTAGAAAGGAATTATGCCAGCATGTTATCGCTGGCATTCATGTTAATGTGGCTACCGATGTATTGTTGAACGCGAAATGTACAGCAAAGATCAACACGCCCTAGCAAGTAAAAACCAAACTGCGTTTGCTCACATCACTGCTTTATCAATTGCAATATATGCGTATAATCCCCGCTCCATTGCGCTATCGCCATTAAAAATAGCGCCATTCAACATTTTTAATGAGTACCCAATGTCGAAACTATTTTTCAAAGGCCGTATCGAAACAAGACAGAACCACGTTCTTGCTGGCTACAACGTAAACCGCGATGTAAAAGCGGGTACTGAAGAATCTCCAATCGCTGTAATGGTTCAAACTGAAGCGCGCAAAGCAGAAGTTGAAGCACTAGCCGCTGAAAATACTATCTTCGTTACTGTTACAGTCGACGCAGACAAAGAAGAGAACACCATCGAGCTTGATACTCTACTGAACAAGCCAAAAACGATGACGTTTGAAAAGACCCCTAACCGTAACGACCCATGTTCTTGCGGCAGCGGTAAGAAATACAAGAAGTGCTGTGCATAAGCGCTTTGACTTGAAGAATTTAAAAACGGACCGGTAGCAATATCGGTCCGTTTTTTTATACGCTAAGCAAGCTTATTCAGCGTAAGACAAATTATTAGGCGTCAGACAAACTGAAGCCACTAAATTTGGCGAAATTAGGCGTCGCCTTACTGCCACTGAACGTATAAAGCATCACACCCTGTTCACTGCCTACTAACGAATCAAACGTGATCACTTCCTGCCATTGTTGTTTTTCTAACGGGCGGAAATGAGCGCTGACTTTTCCGCCTTGTTTGACGAGCTTTACCGACACACTAGATTCACTAAACAACAGACGTTCCTTGATCTGTGGCTGACCATTTTGTTCTACAACGAACACCAATGAACGCTCGCCCATGAACATCTCTTTGCTCACTTTAATGTAGTTGTCGTTATCCCAGTAAATACCTAACCCAGCTTGTTCAAATGCGAGGTTTGGATCTAATTGAACCGTCACTTCTGTGCTGTAATCCGAGCTAGATACTGGATGAACGAAGATATTATCAACATCAGCTGAACCCGCACCAAAGATATTGCCCTCTTGCACTTGCATCGTCAGCACGCCGTTTTCCAAAGACCGATGTTCCGGATTTTCATTTCTGATTTGCCAGTTAACGAGGTTATTCATGTTATTAGTCCTTGCTGCTAGATCATGCGTTGACGGAGTTGGTAAAACACATTGTCGAGTTCATCGGGATTTTGCTTTTGAATGCGATTAAGCTCTCTTTGTACAGAATCGTACATAAGTTGGTTATCCATGTCTTTCAATGCGGCGTAGTAATGAATGCGACGTCCCAAGATAAAGTTATTCTGGTCATTCTCACTCATCATATTGAAACGGTCTATTGTCGCTAAGAACTTCGCTTTATCCTGTGGCAGCTGTCCGTTCAGTTCCATCAACAAATTAATACCGTGATAGTTACCATAGTTGCCCGTCACGCGGTTTAGTTTACTGATCAATTGATATTGTTCTTCAAGCATTTCACGTTCGCTAAGTGGCGTGAACTCTCCATTCTGCACCAGTTCATCCAATTCGGTTCCAGGCTTCACAGCAAGCGACAGAATGCGTATTTCATCTGGGTTGATTTGGTTAAGTAAGGCCGCCGTTTCTTCAACATGCTGCGCCGAATATTCTTTACCACCCAAGCCAAGGATAATGAAGGTCATCATCTTCATACCCGCTTGCTTCGCGTATTCGGTCGATTTCAAAATAGATTTCGGAGTAATGCCTTTTTTCATCAATTTGAGAACATCAATAGAACCCGATTCCATACCGCAATAAAGCATGTTGAGCCCTGCATCACAGATGGCTTTCATCTCTTCAGGCGACTTCTTAGTCATGCTTTGCGCTCGTCCATAAGAGCTGATCTGCTTTAACTCTGGGAAGGCTTGTTTGAGTGTATTCAACACATCCAGCAAGTCTTCGGTATCCATAGTGAATGAATCACCGTCTTGCAGAAAACAGGTCTCAAATTTACGGTTCTTATAGAATGCTTTCGCAGCCCAAATGTCTTTCTTAATCTCTTCAACGGGACGAATTGCAAACTCCATCCCCTCAAACAGCGTACAGAATTTACATTTGTTCCAAGGACAACCTTGGGTGGTGCGAATCAATAAGCTATCCGCTTCTGAAGGTGGGCGAATATGCCCTTGTTGGAACTGATACTGTGTCATTTGAATGCCCAATAATTAACAATTCGCATAGACTACTAGAAGTTCATTCAATGAAAAACACGGTACAATTTGAATTATTATCAAATGAAAACGGATAATTAAAGAAGAAGAATGTTGAAGTATTAAGTAGGTTAAAGGCTAATCAAGGTTGTCCGGTGTACGTAAATTGGTTCCACACTTTGTACATTTATAGTCACCGTTTCCGCCACTTGAAGCTAGCGACGATAAAATCATTCCAAGCAACCCTGGCTTCTTTTCATGTTGTGGCGCTTTTTCGGCTTGGTTACTGAACATAGTGTACTTGTGCAGTGTCAGTTCCTTACAGTTACTACAGAACGCTCTCGTCTTCTCACTTCCATACATAATATCTATCTCCTTAACTCAAAGCACAAACTAAACATATGGCAAATATGCCACACGTAGAGTTAAATCTAAATATTTTCATGAAGTTATGAGTAAGTAAGAGCGTTTTAAAGAAAAGTAAACTCTCGACTGTTAAGTGAAGTGTTGGTGAACAAAGTTATTCAATTCAGTCACGCTTCTGATGATGTAAACCTCTTTCTCTTTAGCGCGCAATTCTAACTGCGCTCTAAAGTCGTCATTCCAAAATTTAGGACACAGTTGTAGTGTCTATAGCTTTGTATCGTGCCTTTTATCACTGAGCTTCCAGCAGGCCAGCCTTCAGGTTTAACAAATAAACCTTTGAGCATTCTCTTGGTTACAAACCAGTAGCTAGTTGAATAAGGAATGTCGATATAAACCAAGGTATCAGCTGCATCTAAACGTGTGTTGAACGAGCCTAGAGGGCCAAAACCATCGATGATCCAGCTTTCTGACTTAAGTATGCTCTCATGAGCCTCCTCAAATACTTCACGTTCAACAAACTCTCCGTTGGCCTTGTAAACAATAGAGTCCAACTGGTGAAGCTCTATCCCTGTAGCTAGTGCTAACGCCTTGCTGACTGTGGACTTTCCACTCCCAGGCTTACCAAAAACCGCGATCTTTTTCATATGACTTCCTCTATTCAGATAAAACCCATAAGACAGCGACAAAAAACCCACCTTACGGGTGGGTTCGATAAACAAAGCGCATCAACAATCCCACCATTCTTATGGAATGATGATAATTCGTTGGTTAGATGGCGCTAAATTCAGTTTCATAAAACTACTTTTATATATTGTTGCTTAGTTGTCAATGCAGCCAAACGTTGATTGGGAAGCTATATCCTCGTCAAGTCGCACCCATTAATAGTCTTAATGAGTGCTAATTGGTCTTGGTTATTTCGCTTTCTTTTTCGCCACTGTCGCTTCTGATAGCTTGCTTAGTACACCCGATACTTTCTTAACGACCTCGTCACAGCCATTGATCGCGTGACGCTCTACCAAGTAATTAGGATCGTTGTAAGACAACCATACTTTCTTATTTGAATCTTCAGTGACTAACACCTTCTGCGGTAAATCTATCGCGACTTCTTGAGCACATTGCATTAATGGTGTCCCTACTTTCGGGTTACCAAAGATGATGACTTCCGTTGGTCTCAATTCAAGATCGACCTTACTCGCGTTTTTCTGATGGTCAATTCGCGCAAACAATGTCAAACCTTTGCTTATAGCGAGTTCTTCAAAGCGGTCAGCGGTCTCTTTAACTGAGTAATTACTTTGGTATTTAATCAAACCATCAGAAGCCGCAGCTAAAAATGATGCAGAGAGTAAAATGGCGCATAGTGGTAGTAATTTTTTCATCGTCACCTCAGAGATTTAACCTAATCAAACTTACATTCATAGCGCCACTTCTAAAATCAGCGACGTAACCCATGTCAGTATAGACGCGATTCGATTCTCAGTTTGCAGAGAGGATCACTTTTCTAATGCGTCTTATTATCATCAGTTTAGGTTAACTCGACGCTAACCATTGGCTTTGAAGCTTGAATGTTTGGTCATCAAAATCAATAGTGCCTTGCACACCTAGTGGCGTGACTAGCATGGGATGGGTGTGACAACTGTCGAAGCCATACAGGATCGGGACATTTTTACCGTTCAGCACTTCAAGAAGTACATCGAGTGGTGTTCGCCCTGTCCCTTTGTCATCAAACAACTCATGTTTGCCGAGTACAATAGCGCCTACTTTATCGAATACTCCGCAAGCCAATAAGTGCGCGAATGAACGCTCGACCGCTTCAATGCCTTTTAGTGAATCTTCAATAAGCAGAATATCGCCAGACTGAATTTCTGGCATGTATTCGCTGCCCCAAATCCCGGCCATCGTACTCAGGTTGCCGCCAATCACGCGACCGCTTACTTGACCTCTTCCCATGAAGTGCCATTCGTTATTGTAAACTGGCTTTGCAGAGTCTTGAGTTTCCCAATCGTGTTTAATGTCCGTCCAACTCTCAGGCATCGTGTACTGATGTTGGCTTGAATCCGAGCATAAGATGTCAGTAAACGATTGGAAGGTTTCGTCGACTAATGGCGGGAACTCACCAAATGACGCAACAAGTGCAGGGCCATAAAAAGTCACCAATCCAGTTTTGGCGTAGATGCCTAACAGTAATGCTGTGGCATCTGAATAGCCGACGATGATCTTAGGGTCGTCTCTAAGGGCATCATAATCGATGTATGACAACAGTGAGTTACTGTTGTTACCACCAATGGTCGACATAATGCAGCGCACGTCAGGATCTCGAATGAGCTGATTGAGTTCTTCGGCTCGCGCTTGAATGGAACCAGAACGATACCCTTCTGACTCTCCAGTTAACAAACCTTCAACTAGAATGAAGCCCTGCTTTTCCAAATAACGTTTAGCACGAGCAAATCGATTAGGTGCAAAGACCGTTGCGGGCGATGACGGTGAGAAAAATCCGATTTTGTCACCAATATTTAAAGCTTTTGGGTATATCACTCGTTTGTCCTCCATAACAAAATTGGAATAATACGCCTGACTGAAACTCACTAATTCTTAAAGCAAACGAGTTCTTTAAGCGAGTTGATTTCGGGGTTAGAGCTCAAAAAATTAAGGTTGAATCAAATGTTCATACCCAATCAGTGCCACGACTTAGTCCCACATTTCTCACATTGGTATTCGTAATCACTGTCTACATAAAAACCGGGAACATTATGGTCACCTCTAAACAATAACGTCACCAGGTACTCCATCAACACGCCTAACTTCCATTGTTTCTTTTCAGATTCAGCGTCCGCTTTAGATTCAGCATCGGAAGCGCTAACAGCAAGGTGCGGGGTAAGTGCGTCGCACTACTCACAGTGATAAGGGTGTTTAATATACTTATTATCAAGCATTTATATAAGCCAACTGATATTTATAAATTTGATACATACTAACAACTTATCACTCGGTTCTCGAACTTATTGTTGTCCACTAGATCTTTATTTGAAAGAAATGAGACACAAGGTAAGTGCCATGCATCTTGAATCAGTTGCCATCGAGATTTCCCTCATTGAACAGCTAAAGCTATTGTTACGCTTAGGTACGAAATTAACTTTTACTTTAATAGCCCTTTGTCCGCAGCACCTTCAAGCTGCACTTCTAGCTCTTTCCATAAGGCACGACTGCCTTTAGAAATACGCTCGCCATTGAAGGTCAGGACTTTGTCTTTGGATATGTTGTGCTTCTTCCAGCTATGACCACCACCATGGATGTTATGAAGCAAAGGCGGCACTCTATCGATCGCCTTACCAAATCTAGCTTCCGGTGACTCACCGGCTTCGAACTCAAGCCATAAATCCAAATACTCGCTTCTTGAATGGCTCGGCAATGATTTCAGCAAGCGCTCGACGCAGTTTCTCTCTTTGAGCTTGTTTTCTTCGGTTTCACTGGCATAAATGATGGTATCTCCCGCATCGATTTCCCCAAGGTCATGAATCAGCAACATCTTCATTACTCGGGTAATATCGATTTCTTCATTGGCATAGTCTTTCAACATAAGAGCGCTCAAACAGACGTGCCAACTGTGCTCGGCCGAGTTTTCATATCGGTCCAATCCAACTGGTTTCGTCTGTCGATGAACATCCTTTAATTGTTCAATTTCGACCATGAATTGCAGAATGCCTTTGATTTCTTCCACGATAAGCTTCCTTAACTTAAGTTGATGATTGAGCGGTGCGGAGGGTTAACCTAGCGACAAAGAAGCGTTACTCCCAATGAACCGACATTTTGTAATACGCAACACCCGATGGTTGTGGGCTAAGCTTATCTACCTGTTAGCCATAGGGTGTTCAGGATTTAACTGAAGCAGATCCCACAAGTTACCGTAAAGGTCTTCAAACACAGCAACGGTGCCGTAGCCTTGCTCTTTAGGCTCTCGGACAAAGTTAATGCCCAAAGACGTCATACGTTCGTAATCACGCCAGAAGTCATCGGTGTTTAAGAATAGGAATACGCGTCCACCAGCTTGGTTGCCGATGAAATCGAGTTGCTCTGGCTTGGAAGCTCTAGCAAGTAACAGGCTCACACCGGTTGAATTTGGTGGAGCAACAACAACCCAGCGCTTATCTTCTTCTGGCAGATACGTGTCTTCGATGAGATCAAACTTAAGCTTGTTTACATAGAAATCAAGCGCTTCATCGTAGTCTTTTACCACGAGTGCAATGTGGACAATATTCTGTTTCATAACATACCTTGTTGGGGTTTTAGCTGCGTGGAATGATGCCATGAAGCAGGTAAAGACACTAGGTGTCGCATCATAAATCGTAGTATCTCGTCCGTCACAATCTAAAAGGTATACATCATTTATAACTGCCAGAATCCGAGCTCGACGCCACCTTGAATGACAATGGCACACATCCCGTGACGTGGTAACTCCATTGGCGGCACCGCAACTTCGGCGCCTAGTTTCTCGGCTGCAGTTACTGCAGACTGAATATCCTCAACCAACGTGTAATGACGAACAGTTGGTTCTTCAGTTTCACGAAGCGGTGCTCGAATGCCAATTACCCCGCCATTAGATAGCTTTGCAGTGCGCGCCCCACCAAGGTTCACATCTGCACCACTGAATTTCACGTTGTAGAGCTGAGCGTATGTTGCACAAACGACATCGACCTCTGGGGTAACCACTTCAAGATATTGAACCTTCATCAAATTTCCTTCTCGTGTTCTTTAAGACTCTCAACCTGCATACAGCTGTGCAGGTGTTTCTCATCAATAATTTATTACTAAGCAATTCGACCGCGCATGATAAATTGCGGGCCTGCTGCGCCACCTAAATACTGTTGATTGATATCTTCGAAGCCGCCTTTCTTATAACAGTTGAATGCTGCCGGATTTTTGCAATTCACAGTTAAGTAAATCGACTCATACGCTGAGTAATTCGCTTTTAAATACGGAAACAAAGCCTTCACCGTGCCTGTTCCTAAACCTTTACCTTGCTGGTTTTTATCAAGCACAAAAGCTCTCAAGCCAATGCTTCCTTCAGGGCAGAATTCGTAGTGCTCTGCGTAAGCGATATCCAGCTTAAAGAAACCCACAACTTCGTTATCAGACTTAATCACGTGCAAGTGCGTCGTTTCACTGCCGTCTAATAAAAACTCTGCAGCTGTACCAGCGAACTTAACCTGTTCATCGGCGAGTTGGATGGCCTGAACTAACGCCACATGTGAATCTTCAAGCCTTTCGATAGTTATCATTGTTGTTCCTTCTGTATAACACGCACGAAAAACCGACTAGAGCTCATCGCTAGTGTCTCGAGAACCGTAGTTTGGGAAGTTGATATTAAGAACGTTATCGTCCTCAAGAGTGAATAGAACACTTCCATTCTCTACACCGGTTTCGTTTCTATCTGAACAGCCTAGAAACAGCTCCCAATCAAACGAATATTGAAGTCGGTATTGATTCGCATTGATGTGGAGAACGCCTTTGACTTTGATACCGTTCACCACATGTGCCATATCATCGATGTATGACAGATCAGGGATTAACTTTTCTTCGAAATCACTCTTATGCTCGGTTAAGAAATTGAGCAGTTCAGAACATAACTCGGAGCCATGAACCTATGGTTTAGACAGACTAGAAAACAACATTTCTAAATACTCCAAGGATTGTTTTGATATTGGGAAGATGCGCGCGAGTCTGTTACAAATTCAAGCTCAATCGGAAACGGTAACTTCAAAATCCGACACTACATTAGAGTTTTGGATGTGTTGATACCAACTTTTTACGTCTTCAACCAGCAAGTGCATCATGTAATTGTGACAGTGCGCAGGTTCATAAAAGTTTTGCAGAAGGAACGCACAACTGCCGTGTCGTAGATAGGCGATATCGTGAAATTCAGACTTCACTTCAAAGCCGATTGACTGGTAAAAACGCTTGGATAAATCGAAGTCTTTCGCGGGTACAAAAGACTTAGTTTCTGAGACTTTGAGGTTTTCCATCCTACACCCTTATAGTATTGATATTCCGGTGCTGACACGCTTAACGCTTTAAGTGGTTACGGTGTTTATTCAGAGCTCTTATTCAGAGTCTTGCTAAAATGAGTCAACTTCGGCTTTAGTTAGATAACGCCACTGGCCTGCTTCAACATCCAAACGAACGTCACCAATCTGTTCACGGTGTAGGCCAACAACTCGATTCCCGACCGCAGCAAACATTCGTTTTACTTGATGAAACTTGCCTTCTGTAATGGTCAACAGCACTTCTTTACTGGTAATCACTTCGAGCTCTGCCGGACGCGTCGGTTTTTGTTCGCCCTGCAATTGAATGCCCGCTTTAAACTTATCAGCGACATCGTCTTTGATATCTCGTGACAATGTCACGCGATACACCTTCTTACACGACTTGGTTGGCAGAGTGATGTTGAATGACCATCGCCCATCATCAGTAATCAAGACTAAGCCTGTGGTGTCAGCATCTAAGCGCCCTGCAATGTGCAGTTCTGATGCTTTGTCTATCTCGATGTAGTTGAACAATGAAGGATAAACTTCGTCGATGTTAGAGCAGATAGTACCCGCAGGCTTATGCATTAAGAGGTAACGAAATTCACGTAATTTAAGAGGCGTGCCATTTAACAAGATGGTGTTGCTTTCATGAACCTGAGTCGATTCATCGGTGACCGTCTCACTGTTTACGTTCACCTCGCCATTATGGATGCGTTCAATTGCTTCAGGCTTGGTTAGTTCAGTGCTTTTACATAGGTATTTATCAAGGCGCATTAATCGTCAGCACCACATTTTGCGCATGGCTTATAAGTACGTTCGCCTTGAGCAATCACCACATAGTCTCGAACGCAGTTATCACATAGCGCCAATTTTGGGTAAGCGTCTTTCTGTTTCTTTGCGTTGATGTCGCCTTCGGTGGTGTATACGGTTCTCATTTTTATGCCTTGTTTTAATAACTTGCTAGGCGCAAATTGTATCACTGTTTACAGCCTTGTTTGGAGTGGTGGTGCATAGATAAATTGATTTTAAGCACCGCCATTCCAAGATCCCTCCCCGTAACGGCTTAACCATGAACAACAAAGTCAACGTGCCACGGCTATCAGTGGTAAAATGATAAAAGCTCACCAACTTATGAAGTCGATAATGAAAGATTGTAATCAATGCGGAAAATGCTGTATCAAATACGGAGATGGCGACCTTGCCGCGACTCAAGAAGAGATCGATTTGTGGGAGTTGTTCAACCCAGACATCTTTGAATATGTTCGAGGAAGCGAGATCTGGTTCGACCCTGAATCTGGCGAACGTTTAACTCGCTGCCCTTTTCTGGAGCTGGTTCCGACGAAAGACACCAAGGCTCAAGCCAAGTACACATGTAGCATTTACTTAGACCGACCAGAAGATTGCCGACACTACCCAAGCCTAATTAATGAGATGGTACGAGATGAGTGTGAAATGATTGAGGTGGTGGATTTACAAGACACGAAGAAAGCTCAAAGGAAACTCGACCTGTTGATGAAAGACAGCCGCCCTTCAAGCTATTCGTAAGCGATGGTCTTTTGAAGATCAATCTTCAGCATGAGCTAATAGCCGCTAAAACCTTAAGCCAAGTACTGGTTCGCTTCTAACCAATCAAGCGCAACCAGTGCTGCCAATGAACATACCGCTCTGTCGTTGATATCCACATACTTAAGCTCTTCGATTTCAGCATCCGGAGACAGTTCGCCAGTATAATCAGCAAGATAGCAAGTCAATTGCACCGATACGCCTTCCGCTTTGCCATCAGCTTGGCCTGTAAACGTCTCGACGTATTTGATGGAGTCAGGCACTAAATCAACTGAGATCTCTTCTTTGATTTCGCGAACCAGTGCTTGCTCATCACTTTCGCCAGCTTCACGCTTACCACCCGGTAGATAGAACAGTTCTTTGCCTTTTGATCTGACCATCAACAGCTTGCCGTCTTTGATGAATATCCAAGCCAGCTTATCAATTACCTTATGCATGTCGTTAGACCTTATTTCTGTTTTAGTTCTCGTTCTTACTGAATCAAGCCACACCATTAGTCGCGACCAAACAAAGCCTGGGTATGTTACACGCTGGAAGGAATATACTCTATTGAATCGAATAGGAAATATCATCGCCAAAACGAAAAATGACAGCGTTCGAGACAATTCTCGTCAACTGTCATCGGCGTTGTTTACGGATTGCTTTCTAGTTGTTCGTAGATAGAATCAATCGACTAGCCACTTAAGCGCAGAGTCATGATCTTCGAATGACTTAATCTCACCGGACACAAACCAGCTCCCTACTTTTGAAGCGAATTCTTGCCAGCTTTTATCGCCGAAAATAGCAATCTTGTCTATCTTAGAATTGAGCTCTAATCCAAGTTTAAAATCGTCCCAAGCAGCACGTAACTCCCAACCCGTTAAGGTGGAGATGTCGACCAGCATCTTGAGTTCAGATGAATCGAGTTCTTCTAGCGTGGTATTTAGAATTGGCATCATTGCTTGATAGTCATCGTGTGTAAGCTTGCCTTTCGCTTTAAACACAACGATGGTTTCACCGCTAACACGTTCAATTCCAACCGATATTCCATGACGTTCGATACTCATAACCTAGCCCTCATAGTGGAAACTAGAGTTAGCTTAGAGGATTAAACAGCAAAGAGATGAGAGGTTTACGTCAAAACGGACAAGCGCTTTATCTGAACTTAATATCAGAGAGTTAATCGCGCTACTCCAACAGTTCGCTTAGGGATTGAACTTGTACGATACCTGGATGCTGTGACTTAAGCTCAGCACCTTCCGTGTTCAACCACACCGTATTCAAACCCGCTTCAAGTGCTGGGTAAATGTCTTTCTCTAGAGTGTCGCCTACCATGGTGATCTCTTGTGGTGAAACACCGAGCTTAGAAATAATGGCAGGATAGAACCCCGACTCGAACTTAGAAAAGCCAATGCTCGCCTTACAAAAGTAACCCAAGATATCTTGAGACAGGCCAACACGCTCAAAGGCTCGAATGATGTCGTCTTTACTGGAATCACCAGCATTGGTAGCAACATAAACTAGATGAGTTTTCGACAACTCCCCCAGTAATGCACGAGCACCACTCACTTCTTGTACGGTTTCCCAGTCACACATCTTCCCTTGTGCGTCTGGGAAATCGACCATCAGCGTATTGCCCCAGTCGAATAAGACTATTTCTGTTAATTCGATTAGCTTTGTCATCTTGCCTCCTGCATACGATGAATTATCTAATGTTTAAGCGAGCCTATAAAAACTTCTCGGACGGTTAGGCTCATTATGGACAACCTTGTTACTGTTTATGGAGCACGATCTTCTAAACACAAAATACCCTTTATTGATAAACCACTTTGAAACGCTCCAACATAAGTAACATGTCTTCACTTGGTGAGATCTTGAGCTCTTCACATTCACGAGAGAAGAAGTTCCAGTGAGCTTCTTTCCACCATTCGAGTGATTTATCGCCCTCACCTTCGGCAGCAGCAAACTCCGCCGTCACTTCGTTATATTTGCACTGTGAGACTGAAGTGATCTCTACAATGCAAACTGGCTTGCCATCCCAGTCAGTGACGACTTGCAAGTGACCAACTACTGGTCTCGTCTCGCCTTCATGGCTGTACCAATATTCAAGGCTGCAAGACGCTTGTTTTTCACCCTTGAGAATTAACTGGGCGCAGAGGTTGGCGTTGTATTCATCAGCACAGTAATAGTCGGCACTAAAAGAGGTGTATTGCGAAGCAACGTCTGCTGGTAATGTGTTGAGGTAGCTATCAAGATAAGCTTTGCTTCTTTCTTCCATGATCTTTCCAAATTCAATATCAGGTTGAGCCGATAAACACTTATAGATTAAGCATCTGGCTGCATTGGGAGTAACCTATCAAGTCAGGTTATAGCTGTAAACCGAGTGAATATCAAAATGTGGGCTGAGAAAGAAGAATATAGGTAGGATTTCGAGGCCAGTACAAGGAGAGCTAAAAAGTGAAAGAAGAACCAAAAGCACCTTTAGTCGGTGCTTTTGGCTCTTAGTATCTCGTTACTAATAGCTCGTAACTGACGGGGTATTAACGGTTCAAGAAGTCGACCGCTTTGTCTGGGAAGTCGGTAAACACACCATCAACTTTGACTTGGTTGTAGAAGACATCCAACATGCCATCAAAGTTATCAGCATAAGCTGGGATTCTTCCTGGGTCGGCACGGAACGTGTATGGGTGAACGTCTAAGCCCGCGTCTTTTGCTGACTTCATTAACGGTTAAATGATGATGTTATCTTTGGTCGATGCATTGTCCACCAACATTGGCTTCCAAGGACCAATTCCTTCCGCATAACTCGCCACTTTTTCCATGCCACCAGCTTCAAACATCCAGTCGTAACTGTACGGCGTTGCTTTGTCGCCTTGGTAGGTCATGGTTTCATTCCAATCTGTATAGGCCATCAACTGAACGAGCTTAAGGTCCATTTCCATCGCTGGCATGAGCTCATCATTAATGCGTTGAAGTTCATTGGCGTCGAAACACTGCAAATACACTTTGTCGTCTTTCGATAGGTAACCATATTGATGCAAGGTCGCAAGTACCGCTTTGGAGATGTCTTTGCCTTCGTGACGATGGAACCAAGGTGCTTTAATTTCAGGATAGATGCCCACGTCATAACCTAAGGTCTTATTTAGGCCTTGGATCAGCTCGATCTCTTCTGCAAAGGTAGCGACACGAAAATCAGACTGCCACATTGGGAAGCGCGTTGGGTACCCTGCCACTCTTTTACCTTGGTCATCGAGGTTAAAGCCTTCGGTCACTTTCAGGGATTTAATCTCAGCGAGCGTAAAATCAATCGCGTAGTAGCGGCCATCTGCGCGAGCACGTGTTGGAAAGCGATCCGCGACATCGGTGACTCGGTCTAGATAATGATCATGCAAAACCACCAATTGGTCGTCTTTGGTCATCACGACATCTTGTTCGATGTAGTCGGGTTTCATCGCATAAGCGAGCGCTTTAGCGGGTAAAGTGTGTTCAGGTAAATAACCTGAAGCGCCGCGATGCGCAATCACTAAAGGGTCGGCGAACGCATTTGCAGATAAGCTTAGTACTAATAAGGTCAGAGACAGTGACGTTGTTTTCATTATTGTTTCCCTTGATAAAACAGAAGCAGGATATACCTGCCTCTGTTGTTATTTATAGATGTGATTCAGTAAATACACTACTGAGCTAGCGCTTCTCTCTCTCGTTCGAGATCTTTTTGTTTATGGTGCGCACGCTCACCTAAGAAGGCGTAAAGCAGACAGATGATTGAAGCCACACAAGCGCCGACCAAAATAATGAAGCCGCCATCCCAGCCGTAATGGTCAACCATAAAGCCGAGTATTGCGTTCGCAGCAACCGCGCCACCTAAGTAACCAAACAAACCCGTTAGACCAGCCGCTGTACCCGCTGCTTTCTTAGGCGCAAGTTCCAGTGCATACAAACCGATCAGCATTACAGGACCATAGATAAGGAAACCAATCGCAACCAGTGCCAGCATATCAACCGTTGGGTTACCTGCTGGATTCAGCCAATATACCAACACAGCGACTGTCACTAGAACCATGAACAAGATACCTGCAGGTGCACGTCGGCCTTTGAATAACTTATCTGAAATCCAACCACACAATAAGGTGCCAGGGATACCTGCCCACTCATACAAGAAGTAAGCCCAAGATGATTTATCTACAGAGAAGTCTTTTGCTTCTTTTAAGTAAACTGGAGCCCAATCGAGTACGCCATAGCGGATAAGGTAAACAAACGCATTGGCAATAGCGATTGACCACAACAGTTTGTTAGAGAAAACGTACTTAAAGAAGATCTCTTTCGCCGTCATTTCTTTCTCATGAGACGTATCGTAGTCGTCTGGGTAATCGTCTTTATGTTCTTCAATCGGTGGTAAGCCGCAAGATTGAGGTGTATCTCTTACAGTAAACCAAACAAAGACAGCAACGAGAGTGGCAAAAAATGCAGGAACATAAAAAGCGGTTCGCCAATCGTCGTTAAAAGCCCACAGCCCCAACAAGAACATTGGGCCAATCAAACCGCCACCCACGTTGTGAGCAACGTTCCATACTGACACTATCTCACCACGTTCTTTTCGTGACCACCAGTGGACCATGGTTCGTCCACAAGCTGGCCAACCCATACCTTGGAACCAACCATTCAAGAACAGCAGGATAAACATCGCAGTGATGCTGCCTGTTGCCCAAGGCATAAAGCCAAAGCAGAACATCACCAGTGCCGACATTAACAAGCCACCGCTGAGGAAGTAACGAGGGTTAGAACGGTCAGAAACACTGCCCATTAAGAACTTAGATAAGCCGTAAGCGATAGATACCGCCGCTAATGCAACCCCTAGTTCTCCACGGCTAAAACCTTGTTCAATGAGATAAGGCATCGCCAAACTAAAGTTTTTACGGACTAAGTAGTACCCCGCATAGCCAACGAAGATGCCAAGAAACAGCTGCCATCGTAGTCGTGTGTAGGTGCTATCGATCTTATCTGATGACAAGCGATCGATATGCGCCATAGGTTTGAATATTCCAAACATAGGAACCTCATAATTATTGGGCGAAGGAAGAATTTAAATGCTCGAACGAAAAAATTTAGCGCTCATTCGAAATCAAGGGAATTGTATGTGCTTCAGGATTAATTTCTGTGATAGAGGTAGTTATTAACAAAAAATAACTTTAAATACAGCATATTAGTTTCATTTAATTAGACTGCGCTTCATATTTTTGTTTGTATCTGTTTAATTAAACATCAGAACTTTCGAGTACGAATAAATCCAAAAAGAGCGAGCGAACATAAATCAACCAACAACAACTTTGTTATTACTGAGAATGCATAGTGAATAACAACAATTTTGGTTGAATCTGTGGAGTTATGAAGGTGGTTTGGGCTATTGGTTAAAGAAGTTCGCTAAAATCAATGCAAACAAAAAGGGTCTAGATTTCTCTAGACCCTTTTAGGTAATAACGCTTGGTGGCTTGATGTTGGCTAATTAAGCAAACATTAGCTAATTACTCGAAGTATTAGCTAGCCACACGACATGATTATGCGTCGATGTAAAAAGCTTCTACAGTGCCTTTTAGAGTAATAAGCATTGGCTGACCAAAACGATCTAGCGCTTTTGGAGAAGGGATCTTAACCCAACCTTCGCTGATGCAGTATTCTTCAACATCAGTACGCTCTTTACCATTTAGACGAATGCCGATTGGGTATTCGAAACACTCAGCAACGTGGTGTGGGCTGCGTGGGTTGCCTGCAAGATGATCTGGTAAAGCTGGTCTTGAATTAGTATCGCTCATGTTCATTACCTGTATGTACGTAAATAAAAAAAGTGCGTCATTCTAGTCAATATAGGCTTTGTGCTCAACAACTGCTGCAATAAATCGTCTTGATCGTTTTAATCAACAACTAGTTGTTTGATTTAAAGGCGATATCGGCATGAGTTTCAACGAAAATTTAACAGGTTTATGCATTATGGATGAAAGGGAGAAATTCATTACTCGAACGGCAGATAAACTAATATCAGGCTTTTATTCCGAGCTTATCGATTAAGCTCAATACTCATCACTTTATGGTTCGGTTCTGATTCGATATTTACGATTGACCAACCTAGCCCTTGGTAGAGACCCATGATATTGGTGTACGCGTAGAGTTGAGTTTGCACTGCAGAAGAAACCTGTCTGACACCACGATTAATCAGTTCACTGGCAATGCCTTGACCGCGCCATTGAGGGTCGACAAACACAGCGTTGATCCACACTACATCACGAACTTGGTGAGGTTCTTGAAAATAGGAATACGCCAAGCCACCAATGACCACATTATCGCGAAGTACTGTTATTACTGGAGGGAGTTGTACGTTTTCTTTATATGTATCTTTAAACTTGAAATCAGACCATTCACTTTGAAATAAGCCCTCTAACTCATGCCAATAAGGTGAGTTTTCATCGCAATTTCTAAAGATTACTTTCTGCATTTTTCCGTCCTTTTAAAGAGAGTAATTCGGCTATCCTAGCCTTGTTTAATCTAAGTGTAGGTAAAGCTACTCTTCTTCGTCGTAATCGTCTGCTGGGTCTTGATTAATTTCTTCGCCGCATCCTAGGCATTCACCTTGCAGATCCGTAGGCATCACAATAATCAAACCACAATGAGGGCAAAGATCGCCTTGTTGAAACATCCTGTATTCCTTCTACTTAATGGCTATTGCTTAGGATATTTTTGCTTACTCGCTTCTAGCCAGTCGTGAATCACTTGGCGAGCGGATTCCGACGGAGGTGCATTTCGTTTTCCGCAGATTTGGTCTATTTCAAAAGGAAATGCTTTGCTCGGGACGCGGCGTAAACCTATGGTTAAACGCTGAGGTTTGAGCATGCGGAACACCACATAACGATCGCTCATGATTCGGTTATGATACACACCAATACAGTGCTTCTGCTCTATGCCTTCGTGTTCAAGATCGTAATAATCAGTAAGTGGATGAATATTGTCATTGCCGAGTAAAGGAACGGGATAAAGAATGTCTTTATCCATTGGGCGATTACCCTCCAAGCGGCGTAATTGGCGCTGTTCCGTCCAGCGGTCATGCAGTTGTTCAAACATCGCAAAAGAATTCTGGCTGGTAATCGCGCGCAGTGGATCATCCATTTCCAAATCTTGCCCTAGCAATATCGCATCTTGGAACATCGCCATCTTCGACGGTGCATTAAGTCTGCCCTCTTCCACCATCGCAATGCCCAATCGACTGCCGGTTAGAAATGGATGAACTTGGTCCAAACGCAGGGCTGTGTATCCAACTTTTGAGTAATGCTTAAACTTAAGGACTCGTCTTTGCAGCGGTTCGAGAATACGAACAATGTGGTCGAGTTCATCACCAACATTGTAATGAAGCTCTAGCTTGTCGATGAATTTGAGTGTCGCCTTGCTGCCGTCTAAGCCCAACTTGGTAAGGATCTTCTTCTGCCCTAAGCGACTTAGTGCCAGTGCTTTCTTGTTGTCGACACTGTATTTCATGCAGATCAAAGCCAAAATAACAGGCCTTAATTCAAGCAATTGCGCGGCTTCATAAGTATTCGCAGCAAGCCACAACATCTGGTATTGGTATTCTGGAAAGTCGTCGGTGATTTCACGATAACGCGCAGGTAATGAATTTAGCCAACGACCATTCACGTCAAACTGTTCAACAAGGTTGAGGCTCAGCCCAATGCCTCCATCAAGCGGTCGTCTACCATCTTCAAACACATGAAAGCCGACGAGCTTTTGAGACCAGTCTCGGATCTCAATATCGTAGTCGAAACCTAATGTTCGAGTGGGAATGGTTAGTAGTGCTGTCATTGATGCCTCTTCGTTATTGGCGCATTGAACTATCAAGCCTATCTAACAGCATAAGCTAGCGCTTCAACCACTATATCAACCTTTTGTAAATTTCTTACCAATCAAAGCGATATAAATACGATAGTGCTTAGAAGAACATTGAATGATGATTTTACGGAATATGAGATCTCTTCGATATCATTTGCGTCAACAGAAACTATGCTTGTTACATAACTCACAACAAGAGGCTTTAATTATGGATTACCGACATATTCTGGTCGCACTTGAACTGTCTGACGACACCAAGATTCTCATTGATAGAGCGACCTTCTTCGCTGATAAACTGGAGGCTGGCATTTCATTTGTTTATATCGATGGTACGCATGGAGAAATTTATCCAGAGCTCGTTGATATTCAGGGAAATGACGGTGATTTACCCATCAATGAAGATGCCGTTAAGCATTTGAAAGAGTTTGAAGCCTACGCCAAACACCCAATCAAGCACATTTTCGTGGGAACGGGTGATTTGAACGATAAGCTCAAAAATGCCATCGAAGCAAACGGCGTTGACCTATTGCTGTGCGGCCATCACCATGATTTTTGGCATAAGCTCATCTCCCATTCTAAACAGATCATCGATACTTCCCCTATCGATATTCTCGTTGTTCCAATGGAATAGAAGCTCCAGTTCGACACTCAAAAATAACCGGCATTGCCAACCTCTATCGGTATTATTGGTTGGCTTGATATCCTCTTCAACACACTCATCCTGATCGAAATCTCCTATTTCCCACTTAGAGTAGTCATTTGTGATCTTGTCAGCCTATCAACTCGTAAGCGTCTAATAATTAACAAATCACGTCATTTCGATTTGAATCAACGTACTGAAATGTACGACCCAGACCATGCCTTCATCAATCAATGGACAGGCGGTAACGCAGTCACAACAAGCCTCACAAACCAGGACGCATTATGAAATTTAAAACGGTACGACTTGTATTAGGTGACCAACTCAACATTGAGCATTCATGGTTTAGACAGGTTAACGATGACGTTATTTACATCATTGCTGAGCTAAAACAAGAAACAGATTATGTTGCCTCTCACGTTCAAAAAGTGGCCGCGTTTTTCTGTGCGATGGGTTACTTCGCTAACGAACTCAAAGAACAAGGTCATCAAGTACTACACCTTACTCTTGACGACACAACGCAATTTGAAAACCTAGACACACTTTTAAAGCACTATGTACACGAATTCGGCGCAGAGAAATTCGAATATCAAAGGCCAGATGAATATCGCCTCTTAGAGCAGATGAACAAGCTCAAGCTGACCAATGCGACCAAAGGTTGTTGTGATACAGAACACTTCCTCTTTCCATTCGAGGAGATAGAACAACAGTTTCCAAAAGACAAACACATCATGATGGAACACTTCTATCGCCGAATGAGAAAACGTTTCGACATTTTGCTAGAAGACGGAAAGCCCGTTGGCGGAAAATGGAATTACGACGCGAACAATCGAAATAAGCTCAAGAAACAAGACATCGAAAACCTACCTCAGCCGCTGATGTTTACCAATGATATAACCGACATTTTGCAACGTATCGAACGTCACCAAGTACAAACCATTGGTCAAGTCGGCAACCAGTTACTATGGCCGGTGAACCGCGCACAAAGCTTGTCTCTACTCGCTCATTTCTGCCAAGTCTGCTTGCCGTTATTTGGGCAGTTTCAAGATGCGATGACGACAGAGCACGACTCTAAATGGAGCTTGTATCATAGCCGTATATCGTTCTCGCTGAACAGTAAACTGCTGAGCCCTAAAGAAGTGATTGATGCAGCACTGTCGGCCTACCAAGCATCCTGTCTTCGAGACAGCTCACCAGATAAGCCAAGCATCGATATTGCACAGGTCGAAGGATTTGTACGCCAAATACTGGGGTGGCGAGAGTACATACGCGCCGTCTATTGGGCAAACATGCCTGCTTACGCCAACAAAAACCATTACTCAGCACATAATAACCTGCCCCATTACTTTTGGGACGGACAAACCAAGATGAACTGCATGAAGCATGCGATTGACCAGTCTCTTGAGTTTGCTTACGCGCACCACATCCAAAGGTTAATGATCACTGGCAACTTCTGTTTAATCACGGGTATAGACCCTGACCAAGTCGACAGTTGGTACCTCGGTATTTACGTCGACGCGATTGAGTGGGTTGAAATGCCAAATACGCGAGGTATGGCACTGTTTGCGGATGGCGGGATCGTAGGAACCAAACCATACTCTGCCAGCGGTTCCTATATCAACCGCATGAGTGACTACTGCAAAGGCTGTCACTACAAGATAAAAGAACGCAGCGGCGAGCAATCTTGCCCTTTCAATAGCTTGTATTGGCGCTTTATGGACCAGCACCGCGATGCGTTAAACCGCAACCCACGTATGGGCATGTTATATCGCTCTTGGGACAACATGGATGAGCAATCACAACAAGCGATTCTCGATACTGCTGAACAACGAATCACAAACTTGGAGAACTTATAATGGTGGAGCAACTCAGATTACACATATTGGTGGTCGGTGGGAGCGGCGGTATTGGTTTCGCTGTGGTTAAACACCTATTATCTGAGCTCTCTCGGTTTGATTTTCTTGATGTGCATGTAGACGCGACTTACCACTCTCAACAGCCGGAACTAGAAAACAATCGCTTGACCTGGCACAAAGTCGACGCGACCAATGAAGCTGATATCAAGCGTTTGAGTTCTGAGTTTGAACAACTTGATTGGTTGATCAACTGCGTGGGTATGCTCCACACTCCAGATCTTGGACCGGAGAAAAACTTGTCGTCCATCGACCCTGATTTTTTCCTCAAAAACATCTCTGTGAACACCCTACCGAGCTTATTATTGGCAAAGCACTTCACGCCGATTCTTAGAGCGAGTGACAATCCAAAATTTGCTGTGGTATCCGCAAAGGTTGGCAGTATTTCAGACAACAGATTAGGCGGTTGGTATAGCTACCGCTCATCGAAAGCAGCCCTAAATATGTTCATCAAAACCATGTCGATCGAATGGCAACGCACCATTAAGAAAGGCACCGTGTTGGCTCTGCACCCGGGCACGACAGACACAGCTCTGTCGAAGCCTTTTCAGACCAATGTCCCTGAAGGTAAGTTGTTTGAGTCAAGCTATGTCGCCCATCAGTTGGTCGATATTATTCGCACTGCCACACCGGATAACAGTGGGCACTTCTACGCTTACGATGGTGAACAGTTAAATTGGTAGTTGATACGAGTGTCCGTCTTTCATTAGTGCTAAAAAAGAAAACACAACAGAGTTGAAGCTCCATTGGGTTTTTATTTAGAAAGAACGCCTCTGTTTTAAAAGGCGTTTGGTTGATATCTAGCTAAAGATCAAAACTGATCATCACGATTATTCAGCCCAATTGAACTTAGTATCGTCAACACCTTCTTTCTCTTCTTTAGCTCGCTCGCGTCGATGTTGTTCTTCAATTCGCGCAGCGTCTATCTCTTGCATGATGGCTTCGATATCAGCCAAGTCGTCGGTTTCCGTAAACTCACCCGTCAGTTTGCTGTCTGGCTTCAAGTCGCCTTTCTCGTACAGCGCCCACATTTCCTTGGCATACTCGGTTTTTGCCAGTTCAGGAGCAAACTGAGCGTAATAGTCACGGATGTTATTGATGTCACGAGCCAGCATCCACTCAGCGTTGTTGTTAGCCGAAGCGTCAACCGCTTGTGGTAGGTCGATAATTACTGGACCGTACTCATCCACCAATACGTTGAACTCAGACAAGTCACCATGGATCAAACCAACACACAGCATTTTAACTACGTAAGTCATCATCACGGCGTGGTCTTCGATCGCTTGCTCTGCTGACATCACCACATCGTTCAAACGTGGTGCAACGTAACCCTCATCGTCAGTGACCAGCTCCATAAGCAGTACGCCATCAAAGCAACCATAAGGGACAGGCACACGAACACCCGCTTCTGCCAGTTTATATAAGGCATCCACTTCAGCACTTTGCCAAACCTTTTCTTGTTGTTCACGACCAAAGCCAGAGCCTTTTTCCATCGCTCGAGCGCGGCGGCTATTTCGGACTTTTCGGCCTTCACGATACGCGGTCGCTTTTTTGAAGCTGCGTTGGCTTATTTCCTTATATACCTTGGCACAACGGATCGTATCGCCGCAGCGCACAATGTACACCGATGCTTCTTTGCCACTCATGAGTTGGCTTGTCACCTCGTCGACTAAACCGTCGTCAACTAAAGGCTGTATTCTTTTAGGTATCTTCATGGCGCCTTTATACATCACTTATCTTACAGATAGAAATATTAACTTGAGAAATGAATGACGAAACGATTAAAGGATCATCAAAATTACGACAAAGGAAAGAAATATTGGAGTTAACGGGTTTAGATCATGAGGATTGACCTGATCTATTCAGATTATGGGACTAAGACTTATTACGACGACAACGTTCAGAACAGTAGATCACGTCATCCCAACAGCGCTGCCATTTTTTACGCCATGCGAAAGGCTTTTGGCAAACAGGACATATCTTAGTCGGTAAATGGGGTTTCTTGTGCATGGCCGTTCCCTTCTTGAAGCATCCACTTCCTGCGTTTACTAGAGATTCCCTATTACGCTCGTACCTCGCTTTAGGGAATGACGAAGGTAATGCGAACAAATCTAGATTCCCTATTACGTTCGTACCTCGCTTTAGAGAATGACGAAGGCAATACGAACAAAGCCTAGTTCTCTATGACGTTCGTTCCTGACTTTAAGGAGTGACTGCGTAGTGATTTGTGACTACTCCCGACTCCGTCATCCTCGAGAAGGAGGAACGACTGAGTCGGGGATCTGCTTCATCTAGCTCTGTTTCTATTTCTGCGCAGATAAATTTAGCAAGAACCAAAGTAACAACCTAAGCGACAACCTTGTACTGCTTCTCCATCTCACTCACACCTAAGCCAGAGTGTTTTGTCACTTTAAGCTGAACGGGCACTCGCTCTTTCAGTGCTTCAACGTGGCTAATGACACCGATCATCTTGCCTGATGCATTCAAGTTATCTAACGCGTTAAGGGCAATGTCCAATGTGTCACTATCCAACGTGCCGAAACCTTCATCTAAGAACAGAGAATCAATACTGGTTTTGTAGCTCACAAGATCAGAAAGCGCTAATGCCAACGCCAAGCTCACCAAGAAGCTTTCGCCACCTGATAACGTCTTGGTATCACGCATCACATCGCCCTGCCATGTGTCGAGCACTTGCAGTTCTAAACCATCGTCGGCTTTGCGTTTAAGCTCGTAACGACCATGCAAACGCTGTAGCTGCTTGTTCGCAAGGTACACCAAGTTTTCCAACGTTAAACCTTGGGCAAACTTACGGAATTTATCGCCGTTCTTAGAGCCGATAAGTGAGTTCAGACGTGAAATATCATCAAACTCGACTTGTTGCTCGTCGATCTGCTTAAACAGATCTTGCTGATTGCTGCGGTTCTGGCTATCCGTTTCAAGATTGGCAGAAATTGCGCCGATCTTGGTTGCATGGCTTTGTTGTGCGTTTTGACACTCAGTCGTCGCTTCTTCAACTTGCTGTTGGTTTTGCTCTTGCCATGCTTTCGCATTTTCGTGATTTAGTAGATCCACTTGTGTCGCTTTGGCGGCGTTCAACCTAGCTTGCGCACTGACAATCGCTTCGTCTAAAGACTTCTTCAGGCTTTGAAGTTGAGTTCTAACCTCTTCATCTAACAACGCTGCTTCAAAATTAGCCTCATCTTCGAACGGGCTAGTTTTCAGCGCTTCTAACCAAGCATTCGACGCTTGTGTGTGACTGAACTGCTTGCTGACTAACTCGTCCGAGAAACCAGTGTGTTTGGTTTGCTCGGTTCGATGTTCAAGTTCGCTGCGGTTAAGCACTAACTGCGCGGCATCAAATGCATTTACTGCTTCAGTGACTCTTTGCTTCATCGCATTGCTGGTGGCTTGAATGTCTTTGTCACCAAACAACTCTGTTCTTTCAGCCGTTACACGAGTGAGTTCTAACACTAAAGACTCACTCTCTTGCGTCAGTGTCGCGAGCTCTTTCTCAACACTGCTTAGCTTGTCGTCTAACGTTTTCAATTCGGCATTTTGAGTAATCAGTTGCTTCTCAATATCGGCCTGTTGCTGTTTGGTTTGCTGCCATGTGCTTGATGCTTGCGATTTCGCAGTAAACCAATCATCGATATGCTCAAGTTCAGGTGCTTCGATAGAAGTTTGAACAATGCTCTCTTTCAAAGCGTTCCATTGCTGGCCTTTCGCTTGAGCTATTTGAGTCACTTGCTCGTTTGCGACTTGGTTTTGCTTATTCAGATCCGCTAAGCGTTGCTCGGCCAACTCGAGATTCGATTGTGCCTTGTCAGCCATAACACTTACAGACAGGCGTTGTTTCTCAGCTTCGGCATAATGCGCTTTAGCATCACTCAACGCTTTGAGTTGCTGTGAGATCTGACTTAGTTGAAGTTCACACTGCTGAGCAAAGGTCGTAACCGTAGCTTCATTTCCTAAATCGTTAATCGCTAGCAGCGCCAGTTCAGGAGCCGTGCCAACAAAATCCGATAAATTCTGTTGAAGCTTGCCGACAACGCCTTGCCAATTCAATTGAGCCTGCTGAATATCCGCTTGCGCACGTTGAATATCATCGTTCAACGCTGCAATCATAGGGGCAAGAGAATCTAACTGCTGACGATGCTCTTGGCCTTCTTTTTTGATAGCCGTTAGCTCTAGGTTTTCCCTATCTTTTTGAGCAACCAAATTTGCAATGTCTTGCGACTGTTCAACCGAATGGTCTGTTGAACCACACAGTGGGCATTCAGACCCAGATTCTAGAGCTGCACGGTATTTCGCCAATTCGCCTTCTTGATCAATCAAACGCGTTAATCGCTCAAGCGAAGTCTCTCTCTCTTTATATCGTTCCACCAGCACTTCACGCTCTTTCGAAAGCTTGTCGACCAACTGGGTGTTGGTTTGATGTGCCTGTGTTTTTGCGTGCAGCTGTTGTTGGGCATTTAGGAAACCACGATTGATCTCGAGTAATGAGTGCGTATTGCGATTCCAAAACTCCAACAGATCTTTTTGCGAATTCAACACTTGCTCGCTAGTGTTGCCTTGCAAGGCTTCCCACTGTTGCTTTGCACTACTCTCGAGAACAACCAATTCAGCTAAAGTTTTATCTTGCGTTGCTTTAGCATCTTGCGCGGATTTGATGATCGTTTGCTGTGCATCAACTGCAGACAAAGCTTGCTTCGCTGAATTCAACTGCTCTGAATGCTGGCGCTCTAGAGTACGAACTTGCTCGACCTTTGCTTGCCACTGACCTAGGTATTTTTCCAGATGTTGGTCAGCTTGATGCGTATTTAGGTACTCAGTGCTGAGTTTATCTTGTTGCTTCAGTGCATCTGTTTTTTGGACTAAAACAATCTGTTGATTACGCTGCTGCGTATGTTGCTCGTTAAGCGTATTCGCTGCACTAACGGCCGCAGTTTGCTTATCTTTGAGTACGGCAATTTGGTTATCTAACGGGCGAACCTGCTCGATGATCTTCTCTTGATCCTGCTGTTCGGCTTTTACCTGTTCGACAATCGCACTGCTTTGAGTCAGTTTAGTTTGCGCGTCTTGCATTTCTGCATCACGAACGGCAAGTAACTTGGTGCTGTTATCTAGGTGAGCTTGAGTAGTGTTCACCTCTTGTTCGCAACGCTTTAAATCTTTGTGTACTGGACGCAGCTTTTCAGCCGGCTCACTGTTTGCCAAGCGCTCTAGTGACGGTTGGTTACGGTCTAGTTCATCTTGAGCGGTTTTCAGATCGAGCTCACTGGACGCAATAGTTTGCTCAGCTTTGGTCACGTCTTTCCACCAGCTAAGATGCACTTGCCACTCTTTTAATTGCTCGGCTAAACGCTTCTGCTCTACTTCTAGCGTTTCACGCTCTGCGGTCAGCTCTTTGATTTGCTCTTCAGACAGTAAGCTCACACCTTCAGCTTTCGCTTTAAGTTGATTAAGCGACTCTTCACTCGACTTAAAATGATCGTAGATACGCTCTGAAATCAGGCTATAAACTTCTGTTCCCGTCAGCTCTTCAAGTAGCTCTGCACGGTCGTTAGCATTGGCATTTAAGAACGCCGCAAACTCACCCTGAGACAACATGATGGATTTAGTGAAGCGTGAGAAATCGAGCCCTGTAACCTGCTCCACCAGCTTGGTCTTCTTGGTCAACATGGTCTCTAAGACTTTGTCGGTGTCCGCATCGGCAAACTCGCACGTTGGCGTTTGCAATGCGCCATCATGTTTGCCACGCGCTCGCTTTTGGTGGAAATTAGATCGGTACGTTTTACCTTGAACTTCAAATTCCAGTTCAGCAAAACACTCACCCGTGCCACGCGTCATTAATTCGTTGTTGCCTTTAGCTATGCTCTTTAAACGCGGTGTGCGGTGGAACAATGCCAAACAAATCGCATCAAGAATGGTGGTTTTACCCGCCCCTGTTGGGCCAGTAATCGCAAACAGACCATTTTCTGCAAACGGTGATTGGGTGAAATCGAGCTTCCAACGTCCTTTCAAAGAGTTCAGGTTTTCAAATTCTAGGCTTAAAATCTTCATACTGGTTACTCTTCTACTTTGTTTGGCGCTTGAGCGCTCTCAGACACTTCAACCATCACTTGTTTAAACTTCACCGTCATGCGCTCTAAACGCGCTTTTTCAGAATCCGTTTCAAACTCTTCTAAGGCAATACGCTTCGTAAACACGTCCATCGGGCTCAGTTCAGATAAGGTCTCTGCCGACTCTTGCTCTAATGCTTGATTACGACGCTCTCTTGCTCGGCGCAGTTGAAGTACTTCCACATTCAATCCTTCGGTCAGTGCGCGCATACGTTCTTGTAGATCCGACAAGTAATCTTGCGCTTGCACTTCTATCGATAACCATACGCTTTGGTCGCTATCTAAACCTATGTATTGGTTAAGCTGAGATTCGATCTCGCTCAAGTCGCCTTTGATTTCAGCTAGAGGTTGGAATGTGGGAACAGGCAATTGAGAAATTGTGCGCTCACCTTCAACAAACTCAACAACACACACTTGTTTCTGAGACTTAAGTTCATCAAAACTTAGTGGGATTGGAGAGCCGCAGTAACGAATGTATTCACGCTTTGCCACCACTTGTGGGCGATGGATATGACCAAGTGCGATATAGTCTGCGTCTGGGAAGCCATCAGCGGCGAAACCATCAAGGTTGCCGACATAGATATCACGCACAGAATCCGATTGTTGAACACCCATCGCAGTTAAGTGGCCGGTAGCGATGATCGGCATGTGCTCGCTGTTTGCAAACGTCGCGCGCTTAGCAACCGCCGCATCATAAACACTTTGATAATGCTGTTTGATTGCATCGCCGAGTTGCTTCTGACGCTCAACGCCAGTGACACCCGCCTGGCTCATCAACACATCGCGAGGGCGAATAAAAGGAATGGCACAAACCAGCGCTTCTACATCGCCGTTCTTACCTTTTAGTTCGACAACCTGAGTCGCATGATCTTCATTGGTGTTCGGAATTACGTCTGCGCCCATGTACTTCAGTAATTGCTGTGTCTCCTTCAACACAGACACCGAGTCATGGTTACCACCTAATAACACCAATTGGCAACCGATCTTGTTCGAATCGACCACAAACTTGTTATACATCTCACGAGCGTAACTCGGCGGTGTACTGGTATCGAAAATGTCGCCAGCAACAATGATCGCGTCGATGTCGTGCTCTGTAACTTGCTCAAGTAACCATTGTAAAAACCGTTCATGTTCATTCTTGCGGCTTTTATTGTAGAAGTTTTGGCCAAGGTGCCAATCGGACGTGTGAAGAATCTTCATTGCTGCTCACTGGAAGTCTGTAATACCTTTAATCTACCAAAATAGTCGAGATAATTCCCTTTTATAAGCTTGTGAAAACCAACTAATTTCAGGCTTTGGACCAACTCCGCCCATAGCGTGACCAATCGTTATTTTTGACATAAAAAAACCGCTCAACGTTAGAGCGGTTTTAGGTGTCCATAGCTTTAGCTTTAAGCTATTTCACAGAGGTCGTCAAAAATTGTACGAAGCGCCCAGAGTTACTGTGCTAAACGCTACATCACGGCTTTCGGGCCGAAGAATTCGATATTTACTGCATCTGCTTGTGAGATTAAACGTAAGGTTAGGCTTTCTACTGGCGTGTATTCAACACCTATACCAAAATGGAAGCCTAATTACGCGCAGCTAGACAATCAAAGATATTGCAATAGATGCCATGATCACGCCAACGACAAATTCCAACACCTTCCACGCTCTCGGATTCTTAAACATTGGAGCCAAGAAGCGAGCGCCATATCCAAGTGAAAAGAAGAACACGAATGACGCCGATACCGCCCCAGCGCCAAACAACATTTGATCCGGTTGATATTGAGTTGAGATAGACCCCAGCAATACCACAGTATCCAAATACACATGCGGGTTAAGCCAAGTGAACGCCAAACACATCGCAATCGCTTTGGTTAATGAGTCTTTAGTTTCTGCCGTGGCTTCTAAGGCGTGGTTTTCGGTAAATGCTGATCGGAAGCTTAAGAATGAATAGACACCCAAAAAGATAGCGCCACCATAACGGGCGAACTGCTCAATTTGTGGGAACTGCTTAACGATTGCGCCAAAGCCCGTCACGCCAAAGCTAATCAGTAAGGCGTCAGAAATGGCACATACAGCACAAACTGCCAATACGTGTTGGTTCTTAAGCCCTTGCTTTAAAACAAACGCATTTTGAGAGCCAATCGCAAGAATCAGCGAAAGGCCAAGGGAGAAACCTGCAAAGTAAGTCGACATCTAAGGCTAGTCTCTTAACGCAACTCAATACTCATAAACTGGCTGTGCGGGTCTAACACATAATCAGCAAAGGGTTCACAGTATCCGAAGCCAAACTTTTCATACAGGTTACGCGCAGCCTTAAAGTAGTCTTCTGAGCCGGTCTCTAAACTGATTGTTTGATACTGGCGGGCGGTTGCTGTATCCAATACGTGCTGTAAAAGTTGGCTGGCAACACCTGACTTTCGAGCAAACTGTGAGGTTCTCATCGATTTGAGTTCAGCGTGTTGGGTATTTAGCTCTTTAATGGCAACACACCCAAGTAGTTGGCTGTCTTTCCAAGCACTGAAAAAAGTAATCTCTGGTGACTTGAGCCCATCTAGATCCAGTGCATGAACGCTTTCGGCTGGCGAAGTGGCGTACATATCAGCGAGGTGCTCTTCAAGTAATTCAATGACTTCCCCACCCGACAAGTCATCCACCTTAATTTCTATTGAAGCACTGCTTTCCAATGCTGTTCTATTTTCCATTGAACCCTGTGCATTTATTGCTGATGTCATTGTTTCAACTCTCCTTGTTTAGTTCGCTTATTTAGCTTGAGTGATTTGGTTTTTATCAACAGCCCACTTTCCTGAATTGTTTCCTTTTCAAGAACTCGGTTTGAATCAGTAAAATTACTGATTAATCATAAAATTATAAATGTCACACTGGGTTTACCTAGATACCATATTTTTCCTATCTCGTCTCGTGATAAAAGCGTTCCGCAAAGCCCGTATGGTCGCTGCATTGAGGGAGCAACACCTGTTTTAGTTAACGAATAAGTAGTCAGGGCAAAGTGAATAGCGATGACACGCGTACTGATGTTGTTGGCAGCTTAAACATCCCTTTAAACGGTCTCATTTAAAACGACCATAAGTTAGAAAATAAAACGCTTTCATTGATCGAATATTTGATTGCGATTTTCCAATTTCGGTATATGATGCGCCACCCTAATTTTTCAGCTTATGCTGCAGGCAAATATGTCCGCCAACGCACTCTATACCGACCTATCCGGTTACTATGATTTAATGTGTGTAGATATTGACTACCAAGCGCAAAGTAACTGCGTACGTAGACTCCATCAAATCTTTGGAAATGAAGGAAAAACACACCTCGACTTAGCTTGTGGCACTGGCCCACACGTTCGTCATTTTATTGATTTCGGTTACCAAAGCGGTGGCCTAGATCTTAACAAGCCGATGTTAGATATCGCAGAAGTTCGCTGCCCGGAAGCCAAGTTCTCAGTACAAAACATGAGTAACTTTGAGGTCACGGAACCACTCGATCTTATCACTTGCTTCCTGTATTCCATCCATTACAACGATGGCCTTGAGAAGCTTAAAGAGTGTATTGAAAGTGTGCATCGTGCGTTAAAGCCAGAAGGTATTTTCTGTTTTAACGTGGTTGATAAAGACAAGATCAGCAACGACCTGTTTGTTAGACACACAAAAAACCAAGACAAAGACGATTTCACGTTCCGTTCTGGTTGGTATTACTCTGGTCAGGGTGATAAGCAAGCGCTAAAGCTTAGCATCGAAAAGACGACTGCTGGTGAAACTCAAGTGTGGAATGATGAACACCCAATGGTGGCATTCTCGTTTAAAGAGTTAATCGAGATATTGAAGCCCTACTTCGAGGTTAATATCTTCGAGCACGATTACGACAAGCTGATTCCTTGGGATACTCAGTCCGGTAATGCGCTGATCACATGTGTCAAAATCTAGATTAATAGATAAACGGCAAATTAAACCAAATCTATAGATCAAAAAAGAACCCACACTCGCCATTCTCCTTTTAGAGCATCAGCCAGTGTGGGTTCTTTTGTATCAAGCTATCAGTTACTGAACTCTAAATTAGAAGTCCGCTGTCATACCTACGTAGTAAGTACGTGGCTCTTCAACATAGCCCATGCTCTCTAGCTCTTGTGATACAGCTTCGTCAGTTAAGTTCGTGATACCTGCACGTAGTCGTACTGAAGCATTCACGTTGTAGACAGCACCTAGGTTCAGCGTTGTGTAAGCGTCTTGAGTTAGATCGCTTTCGATCTGACGTTCACCACGGTAACGCGCACTCACGAAGGTACTTAGATCGTAAGTTGGGCTCCAGTTCAGTTTAACTAACCCCGAATGCTTGTAACGCTCAAGTAATTCGTCACCAGTAGACTTATCTTCAGTGTCTAAGAATGTGTAATTACCAGACACACCCCATTCATCAGTAATTTGGAATTGGCCTGTAAGCTCAGCACCTTGAACTACAGCCTCTGATACGTTTGTATAAGTACGCTTACCATTCACATAGCCAGTTGAGCTTGAACTATCAGCGCAACCTTTACCCGATTCAAACACTCCGCCGTTCTCACAATAGGTTTCATCACGATCAATTAGGTCGTTGATTTCATTTCGGAATAAGGCACCTTCAACATTCCAACGAGGTTGGCTATAAATCGCAGCGATCTCATAGTTCAAGCTGGTTTCGGGCTTAAGATCTTCATTACCATGTAAATCACATACGCCTTTACAGCTATTAACTGTGTAGTCTGTCTGATTTTGAGTCAATGTTGGTGCTTTAAATGCTTTACCCACACCACCCTTGATGATCAGGTCATTCGTTGTTTGATGAACCAAGTACACACGTGGGCTGAACTCTTCACCGTACAGTTCATGCTTATCTAAACGACCACCAATGGTTGCCGTTAGTTGATCCGTCATTAACCATTGGTCTTGAACAAATAACGCACCTTGATAAGCTTCAGATGTACCATTGACTAAGTTTTCTTTGTTGGTTAATTCACTCAACTGGTAGTCCATACCAAACGTTACGGTGTGACTATCACCAAGATAAGTGGTCGCCGAAGCTTCAACAATTTGAGTCAGTTCTTCGATGTCACTGCTATAGTTAGTATCTGAGTCCGCAGCATCATTATCTGTCACATTTTCACGTGAATAACGTACTTGCGTGTCACCCCAGCTCCAAAAACCACTATGTGTGATCGCTTGGCTCTGACGTACAACACGTGTGTCAGACTCAATCACAGATGATACGTTTTCCGCAGATGACTCACGTTCGTCGTCACTGTAACCAAAATCGAAATCAATGGTTTGGTTGTCTGTTGCATTCCATGTCAGGCTCGCGAGTAAGCTTAATGTCTCTCTTTCTTCTAACGCAGTAATGTCTGAACGATCGTAACCAGAGCTATGCGTACCAGAATAGGGTTGCCAAGCATCACGGCTAGTTTGGTTAACAGATAGGCGAGCAAACAACTCGTCTTCAATCAACGCACCAGATGTCGTGAAGCCCATCGAATACTCTTCCCCTCCATCACCATCAAGTGGAGATGAAGTGTCCATGCTCAGTGTAGAGCTCCAATCGTTTTCTGGAGCCTTAGTGATGATGTTGATTGTACCGCCCATACCATCTGAACCGTAAAGTGCAGACATTGGGCCACGGATTATTTCAACACGTTCGATCGAATCAGCAGGAATCGTTGATAGGTCGAAGTCGTTACCACGGATGATGGCACTTGCAGAGCTTAAACGACGACCGTTCACCATGATAAGAGTGTAATCTGAATCCATACCACGAATAGAGATCATCTGACGGCCAGCACGTGTGCTATCAAAATCAGACTCAACACTCGTTGATTCGGCAACGATGTCTGCCAAGGTAATACCAGGGCTGTCTTCAATGTCTTGCGCGGTGATAACCGACATTGAAGCTGGCGCTTGTTTTAGTGCCATCTCGGTACGAGTTGCCGTAACAACCATTTGCTCATCTGTTGCTTGCGCTTCTTCTTGCGCCAACACGTTAGCTGAAAGTGAGGTACAAATAACAGCGACTGCGATCGAAAGGGGTTTACGAACCAAAAGAGGTTTGCGAATCAAAAGAGATCTCTCAGACATGATATTCATTCTTATATGTGATTGGTAATGATAATGGTTTGCATTAAACAACCAACTACCACTCTTATCAACGAAAGTTTCATACCAAAAATCGATTCTCGTTATTCACCATTCAAATAATGAAAGAGATCTATATCCAACTCGATAGGTATTCGTAATTTTCATTCACCCTGCAGATGGATTATGTATAAAGCTCTTTGAATATATTGCGAACCCAGCGACACATCGGGTCGTTATGAAAGCGCTTATGCCAGTATAAGTAGACGTCTTCTGATGGGTGGCGCAACGCTTTAGGCACGCGTTTACAAACAAGATCTCTTTGCGTAGCGGCTTGTTGAGCAAAAGGTGTCGGTAAATGAAAGATGATGTCGGTTGCTTCTGCCATATCCGGCGCGACGTTAAAATTGGAAAGCTGAATTGGAATGGACAGCTGGCGCTGCTTATCAATCAAGCCAAGATCTTTAAATCGACTTTCGATCGAGAGCTTCTTATCCCCTTGCAGTGAGATTTGACCAAGTTGGCTATTCAACAAGTCATCAACCGTGATCTCTTTGTCCGCCAAAGGATGTTTTTTACTCATCAGCAAACGGTAATCGCGGCTAATCACGAACATTCGATACAAATTTTGCTCTGAACTTAACGGCTCGTGGGTCGACAACACAAAGTGCGCATCACCGGATAACAGAGGCTCAAAGTGTCGTTTAGGAATCGAGTCGATATCAACAGTCATGTTTGGCGCTTGTTGACGTATCTCCGCAACTACCTTGGGCAGCAAGTGCGCGACATTAGGCACTAAACCAAAGAAGCGAACCGTACTGTCACTGCTTTGCGGTTCGAATACATCGCCATGTACCAGCTTTTCTAAACGTGTCAGTACCGAATTGAGATCTTGCTTAATGGCTTCTGCTTTTGGCGTTAACTCATAGCCATAAGCCGCTCGCACCAATAGATCATCATTGAAAACGGTACGCAGTTTTTGCAGAGATCGGCTCACCGTAGGTTGGCTCATATCCAGCGCCAATGCCGTGTTGGAAACGTGCTTCTCTTCAAGAAGGTGTTTAAGAATAACGAGTAGATTGAGGTCGACTTGAGCAAGATTCATTATGCAAATATTAACAATATATAAAATTCAATGTGCGCATAGTGCTATTTCTTAACATGTAATACAATTGATAATCACTCCTATTTTGATCTAGAGCAATATGCAGAGCAGAGTTTAAGGTTAAGTGGGTTTTAAAGCTCTAAGTCAGAACTGTTTAAACATAAAAAAGAGAGGCACAATGGCCTCTCTTTGATCGTCTACTTTATATTGCTAGCGTTGAGCTATCAGACTACAGCTTTGTCCAAGCATCTTGCCAGTATTGGCTATCTGCTGGAGCGTAAGACGCGCTTGCACACCATGCCGTGTATGGCCAAGGCTTACATTCGTACAAGCCATTATCGCTGCCGACCACAATGTCACCCGCTGCGTAGTTTGTGCCCGCTTCATATGGAGGGTAATCACCTGGAGGAGGTGTTGTTCCGCCACCGTCTTTAACAGCGAACGAATCGTTTACCATCACCATTTCACCGTCAGATGCTTTACCGACTACTTCAAGTGCATATTGCCCTTCCGCTACATCGTATAAGTCGATGGTAATAGCACGGCTGTCCGTTACGTTAACCTTAGTTTGCTCAACCACAGTACCTGCACTGTTGATCACCATAGCGGTAACATCTAATGCTTCATTTGATGTCAGTGTCAGATCTAAACGCACGTTGCCGTTATCTGGCGCATATTGTGATTGAAGTCCTGAAACCGAAAGCTCTAAGTCATCGCCCGGATCTGGGTTACCACCACATGAAGAGTCTGAAACTTTTCTCCAAACGCCCCACTCACCTGTTGTTCCTGGCTCTTCGCCGCGAGTGTACCAACCTGCTCCCCACGTTGAACCGTCATGAGATACTTGGTCACCTTCAACATAAACGGTGTCGGCATCCCATGCAGCAGCACAGTTAGAACCATCAGTTACAGATACCTTACGGTCAGCGGTTACAGTTTGGTTCGCGCTGTCTGTTACGCTATACACAAGTGTGTAGTTGCCGATTTCATTTACATCGACACTGCCAGTGTGTGTGATGGTGCTTGTCAGGTCGCCATCTTCTGCATCATTCGCCGTCACGCCTGCCATTGCATCAAACGCAGTTCCCAACACAACAGTCGTGTCAGACACACCATTAAATACTGGCTTCTGGCTGTAAACCTCTACCGTTCTCGCTTTAGTGGTTTCGTTGTTATCGCTGTCTTTCACTCGGTAAGTCAAAACGTAAGTGCCAATAACACTGGTTTCAACGTAACCTTCAACATCGATTGATGACGTTAGATCGCCGTCTTCTTTGTCTGTTGCCGTTACGCCATCCATAGGATCAAATGTTGTTCCGTGAAGAACACGCGTATTTTCGATACCTTTAAGAACTGGCTCACCCTCGACTGGTGGTGGCGTTACTTGACCGTGTACAAACGGGCCGTAGTCTTTAATGAACTGCTCGTTGTATTGTTGGCCGTTTTTGTTGGTGCCCATGTCCCAGTTGATAGACCAAGTCATCACACCACGTAGCGGTTGACCTTGCGCCGTTAGGCTATCAAATGCGTCGTATAAATCTTGTGGCTCTTGCACAAAACCGGTCGCTGCAGCATCAATACTTGAAGGAATACCAAACACGAGCTTGTCATGTGGGATCTTGTGGAAACCACGCGTTCCGTTGATAAGAGAATCAGAAATGTAGTAGATGAATTCTTCTTTTAACGCATCGTTGTTTTGAGCAATCCAACCCACGCCTTCAACCCAGATACCATCGCCACCTTGGTTGTAAAATTGTGGGTTAATCCAGTCGTAGTAGCCTTCTAGATTATCGATATAAGGAACGTACTTACCGCCTGTCGTTAGATACGGGAACTCAGGCGCCATTGTAATAAGGAAGTTTTTACCTTCTGCGCGGTAGTGATCTTTCACTAGCTTAAGTGCATCTGGAATCACGGTTTGGTTGTTTGCGGCGGTTACGGCTGCTTGTTCAAGGTCGATATCTAGGCCATCGAAGCCGTAACGCTCAGTTAGACGGATAATCTCATCAGCAAAGGCTCTTTCATCACCGGTTTCTAGCTCTACGTGTGCATCAGCACCACCCAAAGCCAACAGTACAGAGCGACCTTGCTTGTTGAGCTCAGAGATTTGGTCAATAAATTGTTCTTCTGAAAGCCCAATGGTTGGGTCCAGTTTAAAAGTTGGGATTCGACCATCAGCCACATCGTAAACCTTCATGAATGACACATTCACGATGTTGTACATTGGGTTCACTTCATCCAACGTCACACATGGCGCATTACCACCTTGGTAGCCGCCACCGTCACACCAGTTATGCCAATAGCCAACCACGACGCCAGAGTCTGGATTCGTCATATCTGAACCATTCGCATAAACAGCGCCAGACATAGCCGCCATGCCGACCGATACTGCTAATTGTAAAGCTTTACGTTTCAACATTAGTCCCACTTCCTTACTTAACAGCTGTGCCAATCACAACCGAACCAATTCATTGTAATCATGAATATTTATAGAGAAGTAATGGAATTTATAGGAAAAGATGACCTTTGATTTAACTTGTGATTTTAAGTCACAGATTGAATATCAGAATCAATATGATTTTGACTTTTCATTCAAATTGAAATGCTAAAAACTGTTATTTTCGGCTGAATGCATTGACCGTATAAATATTTAATCAACCTTAATTCACTAAGATAATTAACCAAAAATATAAAAAATCACCGATAGGAAAAAATAAACTTTAAATCGGCAAAAATCATCCCAAATACGCCGTAATTACTGACCTAAGACCAGATACCATTGCGAGTGATATCACTAAAACAGCCTGGATATAGCCATCATACATGTGCTAGCAATACGCACGTATAACGGAATATAGGAGCAAGAATTTGTAGGATTTTGAATGTATACGTCGGGAGTTTTTCAGTTAACCGTCAGTGCCAGATGAATAATATGCATCCAATAGTGAAATAAAATTCACCTTATCAAGTTCATTAAGTTGATTAATTCCAGCCGCTGCTTTTCTTCCTCCGCCAGTCGCAAAACTTGAGCAAATTTCGTCTGCACCCGTTCTATTTGATAATGGCGCACGTAAGCTCACCGTGTAAGACTCGCCGTCTTGGTTTTTCGTTAATACTGCTTGCGCTCGGTTTGGATCTTGATTAACGATTTCATTACCAAATACGCCACTGATGCGCCTTGCCCACGTCTCACCTGGCAGTTCAAACACACGTGCGACTTCACTTTCATAAACAGGAGCAAGGTTTGATAACTGCTGGCGATCATTTTGATAAGCATCTCGTAGTCGATAAAACACAGAGTCTTTATCATCCAAAAGATCAAACGGATTCGGGTATTGATAAAGGGTTTTGTAGAGCTCAGCTGGCGTGAAATGCAAATCACTCAGTGACGAACCGTAACCGTTGTAGTTAACCAAGGTACCTAGCTCTTCTAGAAACTCTTTTTGAGATTGAGCGAATCCATTTTCATCCGCTAGCCGCGCCGCCACCGTTTTTAGATTGTCGCCAAAGGCAGCTGCGATTGCCCAAGCCACATGCGCACCATTCAGCTTCTGGTTAATCAGCAAGCTCGTGCAGCTCTCTGGCGCGGTATCAATCAGAGTATCTAAATGACTAGAAGTTGGGACATCCCCTGTTCGGTGGTGATCGCAATAAAATACATTGATGTTTGCGTCTAGCAGTGAGTGCAGTGCAGGCAGGTTTTTCTCCATCGATACATCTAAAACGGTAACGGAAGAAACATCACCTTGCTTACCCGGCTCCATAGTTTGAGTAACAACTTGAGAGACCAACTTAATATCACGCTTAACACCAGTAATGAGCACGCTCTCTCTTGGCTCACTTAATCGCAGTTGTAACAACGCGATTATGCCATCTGCGTCTCCGTTGAATACGTCGTAGTGCATGTTGTTCCTCTTCCTATAGATTTAACCGTTTGCCAGAAACGCGCCAATTCGTTTGTGTGTTCGATAGTCTGTCATTATTTTAGTTATATTTCACAGATACTTAAGTCTATTTTGGAATGCCTTATTCTCATTAGATTGAAAAGATAAACACATTAATAATATTGTATGACTTATGTCACAGTAAAAGAATACGAAAAGATTATAAAATAAGCGCCTCCCACTTAATGATAAAGAGACGAATGAACACTACCACCACTCTTGTTTATGACACTTTGAAAAGCCTTGCTGCTCACGCTCCTGAGCAACATGCCGAGATTCGCCAGCGTTTATATGAGCAGTTGAGCCTGCCATTTAACAAGCAGCTCTCGTTATACGCTAATGTGCTTGGTCCTATCAGCTCAGGTAAGTTAGCGGGATGCGACAATATTGATAAAGCGGTTGAACTGGCACTGGATGTGCTGGAAGGCCGAAATAAGTAGTCCCCCCTTTAATACGTAATATAACGGCCCAGATCTTCCCCCAGATCGGGCCGTTTTTTTATTCTCGTCATTTATCTATTTGAATTTCAGGCACAAAAAAGGCGTAGATGATCCACGCCTTTTGTTTTAGTAAGTTCTATGTTGTTTATGAAGTCTTGAACTGCGCGACCGCTTGGTCCATATCGTTCGCTTGCTCTGCTACCTTGTCCACTTCAACTAAGCAATGCTGCGCCGAAGCGTTATTGTCGTTCGAGATAGTGTTCAGCTCAGTAATTGAGTCACTCACTTGCGCCATTACTGCGCCCTGCTCTTCAATCGCTGAAGCAATACGTTCTGAATTACCTTGGATGCTTTCCATGTCGCTCAAGATAAGTTGCAAGCTCGCATCCAGCTCTTCCGAATCTTTCAGCGTTCGTTGACCTTGTTGATTACACTCGCCAATCTCTGCCATCGACGCCTGCATCTGGCTTTGAATTGCACTCACCACTGAAGTTATCTCTGTGGTCGATTGATGCGTTCTGCTTGCTAGTGCGCGTACTTCATCGGCAACTACCGCAAAGCCACGACCTTGTTCACCCGCACGTGCTGCTTCAATTGCTGCGTTCAATGCCAATAGGTTAGTTTGTTCTGCAATGCCTTGGATGATGTTTACTGCATCGCCGATCTGGTCAACATGATGGTTCAGTGAACTGATCGAATCTTGGCTGCTTGAAAGACGTTCAGACAACTGGGTGATGTTGCTGATGGTTTCAACCACCACTTCACGGCCTTTATCGGCATTCACTTTCGCTTGATGTACACCTTCAGCGGCAACCGATGTGCTTTCAGAGATCTCGCCAATGGTGAGTACCATCTCTTGAACTGACGTTGTCATTGTAGATGTGTGATTTGCTTGAACTTCAAACTGTTTGATTACTGACTCTAGCTCGTCATGCATGTTCGACGTACTTTGTGTCAGTTGCAGTGACTTAGATTGAGATGCCGCGATCAAGCCTTCCAGTTGATCAAGCAATTGGTTGAAGTATTGGCCTAAAGTGCTGAGTTCGTCTTTGCCATCAAGGTGCGAACGAATAGACACGTCGTTAGAATCAACGATGTTGCGAATCACCGAGAGTAATGACTCAATCTTGCCGATAATAGAACGGACAATTAACCAACTGAACAGAATGATCGACACGAGTAGCGTGACGCAAAGGATGTTGTTGATCAGCGATAGTTTGTCCATCTCTTGTTGGGTTTCTTGGTCCAATACCGCTGAGAACTCTTTAAATTGAGTTTCGATAGCATGAGAACCCGAGCGAGCTTGCCCAAGCAGACCTTCGTTGTGCTTCAAGCCAATCACTCGCTTCTGTTCAACCACTTGACGTGCAGCATCTATCAAAGCAGTTGAGCTTCCAACATTAGAAGTAATAGAAAGAACACTCGGATCGAACTCACCCTTTTCAATTAAGTCATTGAACAGGTAAAGCTCGATTTTTTGTTCAACACTGGCTGTCGCGCTGATGTTATCGAGCAAAACATGAAACTCGCCTAGCATGCCTTTGTCGCGTGCTAGCCCATAGACTTCGCTCGCTTTTACTAGGTTAACAAAGCTGGTGTGGTAAGTTTCGATGTCTTCACGTAGGTGTGTGCTGTTGGCTAAGCCTAAATCACTGAGCACTGTATCTAGCTCAGATTCAGACGCTAAGAATTTGTTGTAGTTTACGTCGAACTTGGCGAGGTACTTCATATCACTACGTAATAGGAAATCTTTCTCGTTACGGCGAAGATTGAGTAGTCGCACTTCAAGTTCTTTGGTGATTTGTTTGGCTTCGCTCATTTGAGCGGTGGTGTCTGCAAATTGCGATGTGGTAAACAACAATGAAATCATGCCGAAGATGGAGAACATCCCCAACGAATAGAGCTTTTTCTTTATATTCATATACGTGGCTCGTCTTTACTAAATTAACTATGAGTATCTAATTGATCGCATCGAAGCATGGAATACAACTCGTGTGACCTGGTTATTGTTATGGTTTTTGTATCAGTAATGAGCACTAAATCTAGCGACTGTTCAGCCCACCAGCAGTGACATTCTCAATGGTATTCAAACAGAGAATGAATCTTTTCACTAAAGATAAAAGCATCAATAACACAAATTGAATACATGTACATTAGTTGAATGATAAAAGTGAGAGACAGCTATTTGACGGAACATAAATGGCTTTAATGTCATGGTATACAAGGCATTGAATTAAAAGACTTTGACGCACATTTGGATGCATTATTTATGCATGACATTTTTTTGGCTCTCCAGAAGAGCACGAGCGAAGCGCAATAGTGGAGGTTTTGACTTGGTTTTTAAACAATGAATCCGTCTATTGATGATTGTACGGTAGAGCGTAAACGGTGAAAAAAATGGACCTACTCAATTCGAGTCAGGTCCATTTTTTGATTGTCTAGTCAATTGCTTTGCTACTAAAGAGTTAGGGTGCGAACTCAAGGCTGACTAAAACGCTTTCACCATCTTGGTTAGGCACTTCAATAACACCGCTTTCTCATCTTCTTCGATGTCTTGTGTTAGTCCACTAACCAAATTCAAGTGAAGCTGATTGTGGTGAACGTGTATCTTCTGCCCTTCATCCGTCAAGGCAACCACAATCGCACGACGATCTGTTGGGTGTTCATGGCGCTCAATCAATTCAGCTTTAACCAGCTTTTCTATTTGAACAGTAAGTGTACCCGTGGTGATGCCCAACTTTTCAGCGAGCTCTTTCATTCTTAACGCGCCATGCATACCAAGTACTTCAATGGTGTGTACTTGAGCCAGGGAGTAACCCGTCTCTTTGACAACAGACTGCTCCCACGAAGACATTTTATCGTAGAACTCAGTCAGTATTTGGTTAAGCTGTTCTATATTTCGCATGGTCGTTTGAATGCACTTCAAGAGTAAGATGATTAATCTTATCAAACTTGGCGAGCATTTGTTTATATTCAGAGACGGTTTTATCACTGTTTGATTCAAGAGTAATCGCTGCTGAATAGTGATGCCCACTCACCTTCCACATATGGAAATCGGTGACCGACGCATAAGGCGTTAAGGTTTTGGTCACTGAGTCACGATAATCTTGGTCGATATTCTCATCCAGCAGGATTGGGCTGGTTTGTTTCATAAGGTTCATCGTCCACTTAGCAATCACGAATGCGCCAACCATTCCCATTGCTGCATCTAACCAGTTCCAACCGTAAAACTTACCAAATAGCAGCGCAACAATCGCAAGCAGCGAAGTTAGAGTATCCGCCAACACATGCATGTAGGCTGCGCGTAGGTTGTGATCATGATGGTGTCCGTGATGCTCGCCATGTTTATGACCACGGTCGCTGTCGTGCTCATGGCTATGTGAATGACCGTGATTCTTACTATGATTGTGGCCATGCTCGTGTCCGTGATCATGATGGTGATCGCCAAGTAAAAACATACTCACCACATTCACAGTTAAACCAATACAAGCAACGATGATCGCTTCATTGAACTGAATCGCTTGTGGGTTAAACAAACGATGTACTGATTCCACCAGCATCAACAATGCCACAATCCCCAATGCAATCGCGCTGGTGTAGCCCCCTAACACGCTGACTTTGCCAGTACCGAAAGAGAAACGTTCGCTCTCGGCATGTTTCTTCGCATAACGGTATGCAAATAAGGTGATACCAAACGCTGCGGCGTGCGTCCCCATGTGCCAACCATCGGCAAGTAACGCCATAGAGCCGTAAATAGTACCGGCAACGATCTCGACAATCATGGTGATGACGGTCAATAACAGAACATAGAATGTGCGTTTCTCACCTTGGCTGTTATGTGAAGAAAAGTTGTGTTGGTGACGTGTTGGAAAACTCAAAATGGCGTCCTTAGCTCGTGTGTTCAATGTTAGGAGTCGTTACTGATTAATCTTGCTCAGAAAAGTGCTTTGACTTACAAGTAGTTTGATTGTCAAATCAATAAGTGGAATTTAGTTTGATTATCAAACATTGTCAACGATGAATTTTAAGGCTCTGATTTGGGAGAGTAATAATTTATAGGGCGATCTAATTAGCTCGACTGCCTATTAGGTGGAGAAACAGCTGCGCTTTGCAGACACAAAAAAGCCCACACGAGGTGGGCTACTAACATCAGAAGGAGTTATTGGTTTTGCAACAGAGTAATCTCATCATTCACCCAACCTAACAACTGCTTGGTGGCTTTCGACAACACTTGGTTCTGCCGAACAATATAACCGAGGCTGGTGCTCGAGAAGTTGGTCAACGGTGTCACTTTCGAATGCAGATACTGCTTGGTGGATACCGCAAACTCAGGCACGATAGCCACACCAAATCCGGCTTCTGCCCAGTCGATTTGAGCATCGACACTCCCTACTTCCATCACCCTATAATTAGGTAGATTAAGGCTTGGTAAACCTTCATCAATAAAGTCACGCGTTCTCGTATCATGACCTAGTAGAATCAAAGTGAGCTCTGCATCAGAGTCTCGGATATCAAACCCATCGCCAAGCGCACACCAAGAAAGATCTTGCAGCTTAGTGAAATACAAAGACTCGTTGTGCTGCTCTTTGGCGATAACAAAACCAATATCCGCTTGAGCATTTTTAACTAAATTCGATGCCTGAGATGACGTGGTATTCAAGAGCGTAAGGTCAATACCGGGATACTGCGCTTTGAACTTCTGGAACGGACGAATTAGCAAAAATCGAGAAATGATGTCACTTACGGCAATGGTTAACGTCCCTATTTTAAGGTCGTTAATGGCATTGAGATCGGCCTGACAAATCTGCAGTTCGAGTAGCGTTCTTTGGCTTGTTTCCAATAGCCGTTCACCCGCTTGAGTCAATTGAAAAGGGCTTCTCTCTATCAACTTTATGCGTGTTTGTTGTTCCAGTTGTTTTAGGTGCAAACTCACATTGGGTTGTGTCATGTGCAGTGCATTGGCCGCTTTCCCAAAATGCTTGTACTCCGCAAGCGTCACAAACGTCTTCAACAAATTAATATCGAGCATCATGTCCTCTCTCTCGTGTCACTAATATCATTCCCTAAAAGTAAAGAATGCCCCATCGTCATTCCCTACAGTGAGGAACGAACGTGATAGGGAATCTCGTTTGTAGCTTAAGACTTTAAGTGTATATGAAATCCTTATCAAGATAATAAAGATAATTAATTTCTCTTATCCACCTTGTAGGCCTAACATGATTCCTCAATCAGTTAGGAGAAAAATTATGCCATCTATCGTTGTTGTGGGCGCAAACTGGGGTGATGAAGGCAAAGGCCGCATCGTCGATTTTTTAGCAGACCAAGCTTCTGCTAGCATTCGTTTCCAAGGCGGAAACAATGCAGGTCATACTGTGGTAAATGACTTCGGTACATTCAAACTGCACCAACTACCTAGTGGTATTTTTAATCCTAATTGTACGGCGGTTCTTGGCCCTGGCATGGTGATCAGCCCTGCTGCGCTAACTGAAGAGATTGCAGAAGTTCAAGAGGCTGGCATCAAAGTGAAAATGGCGATCTCAGATCGTGCGACACTGTGTCTCCCTTTACATGCTCTTGAAGATACGCTTGAAGAAGAGCGTTTGGGCGATGGCGCTTACGGCTCTACACGTCAAGGCATTGCACCAGCGTACGGCGATCGTGTAATGAAGAAAGGCATTCTTGTCGGTTGGCTGAATCAACCTGAAATTTTAGAGCAGCGTATTCAATTCCTACTTGATTGGAAGATGCCTCAGCTTAAAGCGCTCTACCCTCAATGTGACTTCTCCCAGACTGCTTCTGAAATGACAGAATGGCTACTTGAAGTAACTAAAGCGTGGCGCCCGTTCATCTGCAACGTAACTGAGCCGCTTAAAGCGCTGCAATCACAAGACGCAAACCTACTGTTTGAAGCTCAGTTAGGCGCAGGTCGCGACCTTGTCTACGGTGAATACCCTTGGACAACATCTTCGAATGTAACCGCAGCTTATGCTGGCATTGGTAGCGGTTTACCTGCCCTTCGCCCTGAGCGTATTATTGCCGTTGCTAAATCATTCAGCTCGTCTGTTGGTACTGGTACCCTAGTAACTGCAATGGAAGAACAAGACAGCTTCCGCGAAAGCTCTAACGAATACGGTGCAACCACGGGTCGCCCACGTGATATGGGTTACTTTGATGCAGTGGCAACTCGCAACGGTGTTGACCTGCAAGCTGCAACGGAAATCGCACTGACTAAGATTGATTGCCTGTCTGGTTTGTCTGAACTTAAGATCTGTACTGCTTACTCTGGTGAGCACACTGAGAACCCGATTTGGCCACAAACGGCTGAGCTAAAACCTGTATATGAAGATATGGCAGGCTGGGATGAAGACATCACGGGTTGCCGCACGTTTGAGAGCCTTCCTCAAGCAGCACAAGATTACGTTACTCGTATCGAAGAGCTGATGGGTGTGCCAATCGTGATGGTATCGGTAGGTCCAGAGCGCGAGCAAATGATCATTCGAGGTTAGATCTCTATTCGAGTATTTCAGCTAAAGTGATTGTTTTAGCTGAAATACTCATTGATAAAATCAAATGTCATCAAATTTAAAGCGACTACACATTCTTCTTATAATTCTCAGCCTGCTCTAGCACGCCTTTGTAAACATCATCATTGGCAACTGGTGGGAAGCCGTATTTGTGTAGCAGTAAGATTAAATCCACTTTCAACTTGGCTTTGATGTCATCGCGCCCTGCCCAGTCTGGATATTGGGCGACATTGTCTACGGTAGTTTTCATCTCCTTCGCCAGTTCGAGCATCTTGTCATCGTCGTAAGTGAAATCGTATTTCTTGCGCATGTGATTCAAGATATCGAGGAACGCTTTCTCTTCTAGGTCGATACCTAGGTCTTCAAACGAGCCCATTTCTTTCACGATATCAAAGATAATGTCCGTCATTTCTTGAGAGAAGGTATCGAACTCCTCGCCATTCAACACATCATTTTCACGACGTTCGTTGTATTGCTCCACCAGCGATTGGAAGCGCTTAGAGAAGTTCATGCCTTGCAGCTGGTTGACCTTTTTAAAATCACTTATCGCCTTCTCTAACAGCTTTTGAAGCAACTGAATCTTGGTGTTTGGCAGCTTAATCTTGTTGATACGAGCTAGGTAATCTTCGTCAAAAATATCGATAGCTTCGGCGTGCTCATCACCAATCGTAAAGATCTCTTCTACTCCATCGGCACGAAGTGCTTCTGCCACTAACTCACGAACACGTCTATTCATTTGTGCCGTGTCTGGTGCATCACCTTTGGTTAGCTTAAAGATGATAGAGCGCACTGCGATATAGAAGTGAATTTGGTCACGCTCTTGCTGAGATAACAATTCACTACCACAGCAAACATCATAAGCCGCCTTCATACGGCCCACTAAAGCCATGAATCGGGTTTCGCCTTTCTTGGTTTGAAGGATGTATTCTGCCGACTGATTAAGGCACTCTAGCTGCTTACACGGCTCTCCTGTGTAATAACCGGACGTATCGAACTTGTGGAACATCTGCCTTAACAGATCGAGATGGTTCTTCACCTCAATGACAGAAAAACGAATATCTTCAAAGTTAGTCTCATCAGCCTTTGAATACATTGCTAAGGCTTGATTCATTCGCGACTTGATACCAATGTAATCGACAACCAGCCCTTTCGCCTTGCCTTCAAACTTACGGTTAACACGTGAGATGGTTTGAATCAGGTTGTGTTTCTGCAACGGCTTATCGATGTAGATAGTATCCAATTCAGGAACGTCAAAACCTGTTAGCCACATGTCGACTACAATGGCTATTTTGAAATTCGACTTAGGACTCTTAAACTGCTGGTCGAGCGATTTTCGATATTCCTTTGTCCCTAGCAGGCTGTACTGATCAGGGTCATCGTCTTTACCGCGCGTCATCACCATTTGCACCATCGCAAGTGGCTTTAACTCTTCTTTCTCTTTATCAGTCAGCTCGACGCCATCAATTGATAGCTTTTCCTCAAACCATTCTGGCCTTAAGATTTTGACTTGCTTATAAAAATCAAACGCGATTTCACGACTCGCACAGACAAACATCGCCTTGCCCTTTATCGTAGAACCTTCTTTAACTCGCCCTTCATAATGTTCAACAAAGTCTTTCGCCAAAGCTTCAATACGGTCAGGGTCGCCAAGAATCGCGTTCATATTGGCAGTAGCTTTCTTACTCTCTTCTATCTGATGTTCATTGGTGCCAGCTTCTGCGCACGCTTGGTAGTATTTCTCTACCTCTTCAAGCTTGCTGTTATCAAGAATGACTTTGGCTGCTCGGCCTTCATAAACAATACGAACCGTAATTTCATCATTAACCGATTCTGTCATGGTGTAGCTGTCTACTGCATCACCAAATACATCAAGGGTGGCATCTATCGGCGTTCCGGTGAAACCAACGTAAGTCGCGCTTGGCAGAGAGTCGTGTAGATACTTAGCAAAGCCGTATGTCTCTTTCACATCGACGGCTACACCATCTTGATATTTGATCACCACTTTCTTATCGAGGTTGACCTGTGAACGGTGCGCTTCATCAGAAATACAGATGATGTTTGTACGCTCTGAAAGCAATTCGATGTCTTCGGTGAACTTATGAATGGTAGTCAGGAACACACCACCACTCTTGATGCCTTGTAGCTTATCTCTTAAATCTTGACGGCTTTTAACTGGCACCACCATCTCATCACCAATGTAATCAGAGGCATTACAGAACTGTTTAGAAAGCTGGTCATCGAGATCGTTGCGGTCGGTAATAAGTACAATGGTCGGGCTTTCAAAATCGATGCTTTTCATCAATAGGCGAGATAGAAACTGCATGGTAAAGCTCTTACCACACCCTGTTGCACCAAAGTAAGTACCGCCTTTACCACTACCGTATGGCTTACGTTCTTTGTCGATGTTGTAGTAAAGCTTACGCGCTGCGTAGTACTGCGGGTAACGGCAACAGATTTTTATCTCTTTCTTTGAAGTATCAGGGAAGAAGACAAAGTTCTTCACCACATCAAGTAATCTGGTTTGGTTAAATAACCCAGCAATCATGGTATAGAGAGAGTTAATACCCTCTTTTTCGGTAGACTCATTACCCGTTACTTTGCGCCATGCGTAGAAGAACTCATACGGCGCAAACAGGTTACCCATTTTGTTGTTCACACCATCACTGATGATGCACATCGCGTTGTAGACGAACAGCTTGGGAATATCACGGCGATAACGAACGCAAATTTGCTTCCATGCATCAAAGATGGTCGCGTCTTTCTCTCGCACGGCACTTTTGAATTCAAACACCACCAGCGGTAAGCCGTTCACATAAAGGATGCCATCAGGGATTCGAACTTGTTCATCGACACCTTCAATCTCTAGCTGGTTAACGATTTTATAGATATTGGTATCAGTCGGGTCTAGGCGATATGTTTCTAAGTAACTAACATTACCCTCTGCAACTTCTCTATCAGTATTATCTGATTTAGATTTATTCTCTAGCAACGGGACAAACATCAAGCGTAAGGCTTGTGCCAAATGTCTTGTGTCGATTAACTCAATATAGAGGTCTTTCTTTGAGCGATCTTCACGCTTAAACAGAAAGCCATTGGTTAGCCATTGGCAGAAGGTTTTATTGCTATGGTATAAATCACTGGCAGGCAACGTTGAGATCATACGAACAATGGTGTCAATTTCGCTCTCGGTTATAGCATCGCCTCGGTACTGCTTGGCAAGGTAGCGGCGTAAGTCATCTAAGATGAGTACTTGTTCTTTGTCTTCACGCGCTATTTGTTCACCCACTACGTGTGGGTAGCCTTGCTCACCCAATAGCTCAATAATGGCCTGTTCGAGTTTGGCTTCAGTAAATTTTAAGCTCATCGCCTTTTCCTACTGCTGTTTGACGTTGTTTGTTGTTTTCTAAATTGAGTTATTTAAATTTGTTTTGTAGTAACTCAGTTTCGGGCTTTGTTCCATTTTCTCAACACCGCAGATCTTGTCACCTCCGCAGAATCAGATATGTTTTGAATAATATTTCTGAATTAAAGCGAACATATTACGCTTACGCTTGTACGTGGTAGCGAGTTGCGCCACCTGACTATAAAATGTCGCCAATTGAGTAGGATGCGATTTCAGCATATTCTCTAAACGTCGAAGTAACTCTAAAGCTTGATCGTAAGCCGTATTATTGGTCTGTTCGATATAAGATGAGACTGCTCGCAGATAATAATCCAGCGTATTTTCAGGTTTATCATCCACAATATGATCGGCAAGCGAAATAAGTCCTTGTATTGATATTTTATGTTCGGCAACCCATTCGCACGCTTTGTCTAATTGCTGGTTATCGATATAGAACAGAACCAAGGCATCCGTACGATCAGAAGCTTGATTATAGCGGTCTGGTTGTTGATAGGCATTGGCAAGTAGCAGTTCAGTGCGGGAGAAAAATTCAACATCATCAATTTGGTAATTGGCTTTAAACTTCGCTAACTGTTGATAATATTGAAAGCTTGGTGATTGTTCTAACAAACGGTTAGCTAATACCCATGCAGAATGGATTTCACCTAGTTCAACATAAAGACGGAATTGAGCTTGTTCGCACGCACGAAGTTCATAATCACTCGCCATTTTTTTCGCCTTAGCTAACCAAAACTCAGCTTCTAACGGCTCTTGCTCATCAATGAACATATCAACAACTTCAAGATAATCTCGACACGTTCGTGCTATTTTTTGTTTAATTTCCGCCACTTCACGCCAATCGGAGCTGTGTTTCATTAACGGAACTGCCCATGAGCGTAAGTTCCAGCTACTCTCATCTTGCGATGCTTGATCTATCGCTTGGCGGCATAAGGTTAGAAAGTGGGTGTTAGATTGCCAAATCGCTCCAAAACTCTCTTCAATCGAAGGAAATACGTCAAATTCGTAATGGGTCAAACGCTCAAACATCCACTGCGCTTTCTCTTGCTCACTCCAATTAAGCTTTGCCAGCGTCTTTGGCATGTGTTCGTTAATCATGCTTTCAATGCCATAACGATCGCCATTGGAGTCATCAATTTGCTCTAGCACCTTATTCAACCGTTCAACAAGGTAGTTGATTAATTTCCATTGATGATCGGCGTTAAGGCTTTGCATTGATTCAATGATCATGTTCAATTGAATTTCTGCTGAGTTGAAATAATCATGGCTTTCTCGCCAATCCCAGAGCTGTTCTCGCGGTAAGGCTTGGGTAACCAACTTTTTCAGCTCGCCATATACGGCTGGCTTTTCGCGTATTTCAATTTTTGTCAGCAGTGCATTCCATGTGTACTCATCTTCTTCTAGGTATTCGAGTAGCATCTCTACCATGGCCTCTTCACCAAGGCTTTGCAGGTGATTTTTTATGGTATCTCGTTCACTACTTTGGTTTAAAGCTTGTTCTTGGTCTTGTAGGCAAAGGGCAACCGCCACGCCGTGCTTGCACAACATTTGATATTGCGCCGCAGGGCAAGTACAAGTGCCAACCAGATCGCCAGTGAAATCGAGGCTCACTTGATAATTGAGGCTGCCTTTGACCTGTGCGGTCGCGGTGTTGCCAACAAGGTTAAGCTTGCGTACTGCACCACTGCGTGAAAGCAAGATGCCTTTTTGCAAAGTGCTTGTTTCACACAGTGTCGTCAATTCAGAAATGTCGATTTCACAAGTATTAGTTGCGTTCATTATATTATGGTTCCACCTACGCTTTGCTTTGTTCTATTTCGGATTCATCTAATTCCCACCTTCGTTATCTCAGAACCGAGGCGCGAGGTATCTGAGATCTCGCTTTTCACCACCGTCAAAAACGAGATTCCTGATAAGTTCGTCCCTCACTTTCTGGAATGACGAAAGGTTACTCTGCCAGCGCCTTAGCTTGTTCTACTGGCAGGTTCTCTAAATCGATTTCGCCGGAAAGCAATTTAGGTAGAAGCGTGTCACGCAAAGACTCCAAGCTTGCATTTTGTGCATTATTGGTATCAACCTTTGACTGGAAAGACTGCATCATTTCTTCAAACTTTTTGAGTACAGGCTCACTAGGCGTAATCACATCGAGACGATATGCATTGTTTCGATTCAAACCCGGCACGGCAGCATCCGTGTTCATGTCTTTCAACCCAAGATTTTGCAATACTAAGTGACAGTATTTCAGTGAATAACCTGTTTTCGGTTTAACGTAGAAGACTGTATCAATTGGGTAAAATGCTTTTGGTTCCCAGTACACCGAACCAACAGTACCTTTACGGCCAACAATGATTCCGGGACCTTCAATGAGGCTTTGATTATGGTATCCCGTTAGTCCTCCTGAACCATATACTGGGACATCGCCAGCAACGCGATCAGTTTTCTTAAGAGCTTTACCGTAGGCTAATTCAAGTACCTCTTTGAGCTGCTTAGGTTCCCAACCTTCAGGAATTAAACCTAGCTCAGACTCAACTAGCTTTTCTGGGAAAAGCGAGGCAGTGACAGCATCCATCCCTTTTGGCTGTTCGCCATTCATCTTGGCTTTAACCGGATCAAAATCGACAAACCATGACTTGAAAATGGCTTGCGCCATTTGCTCTAAGGTTTGGTTGATTTGGTTGTTGAGAGTGATTTTGGAATTTAGTGCACCGAGATGCCCTATTATTTCTTTCTGTATCTCAATACTTGGTAGCTCGATTTGAATACTCTTCAAATAAGCTAGGTTAATTTTGGGAACCCCTGTACTTTCAGAGTCTTTGATTAACTTTAGAATGGTCTTCTTCGAGGATACGCAAAAGTAAACATACTCAGGAATGGCTTTAGTTGGGTCAACACGTAATCTCATCTGATTGGACGAAAGCAAATACCGGTCAAATTTATGCTCACTAGTTATCAAACCCGTCTGACCAAGTGTTCCCTTCTTCGTAAAAACAATATCCCCTGCTTTGCATTCACTTCGAGACAATTTGTCAAACGTACTATCAGATACATAAACAAAACCATCATCTTTAAATTCTCCGAGTCCAACCGACAAATTGCTTCCTCTCACTACAGGAATTCCTACGTCTTGATAACAAGATGCAGGAAGGTTAGAGCCAAAGGGACCGTCTACAGCACCGTCTCGACCTAGAGCTATATCACCTAATGTAGTAGCTACCCACTCACTCCCCATAACCTAACACCTCTAAGTTCTGGCGAATCGATTTATCCAACTCTTGAGATTGATTCATTTGGCTGTATAGGGTTTGTGAAAGCTCGCTCATCTTGGTTTCAAACGGAATGCCATCATCTTCAACTTCCGCAGCGCCTACATAGCGCCCTGGAGTCAGTACAAAATCATTAGCCTTGATATCAGCAATGGTTGCGGATTTGCTAAAGCCTGCTTGGTCTTCATACTTCTCGACTTTGCCGTCGCCACGCTCAATACGCGCTTTAAGTTCTGCTTCATCACAACGCCAAGCATGGTAAGTGTCGGCAATCAGCGCGATATCGTCTTTGGTCAGTTCTTTATTGGTGCGACTAATCATGGTGCCCATTTCACGGGCATCAATAAACAAAGTCTCTTTTTGGCGGTTACGGAAACCTTTGGTGGTGTTCTCGGTTTTGTCTTTTGTGATAAACCAGATACACACAGGGATTTGCGTCGTGAAGAACAGCTGCCCCGGCAGAGCAATCATACATTCAACGCGATCGTTCTCGATTAGCTGCTGGCGGATCTCACCTTCGCCGGACGTGTTTGAACTCATAGAGCCGTTCGCCAGAACAAAACCAGCAGTGCCTGTTTCACTTAGCTTAGAGAGCATGTGCAAAATCCAACCGTAGTTGGCATTGCCTGTTGGCGGTGTGCGATAGCCAGCAAAGCGCGCATCGTCGGTTAGCTCGGCTTCGTTACGCCAACCTTTAAGGTTAAACGGTGGATTCGCCATGATGTAATCGGCTTTTAAGTCTTTATGCTGGTCAGCAAAGAAGGTATCGGCTGCACGCTCACCCAAATTGCCCGATAAACCGCGAATGGCTAAGTTCATCTTCGCCAGTTTATAAGTAGTGGAGGTCAGCTCTTGGCCATAGATAGCGATGTCTTTGGTGCGCCCTTCGTGCTCTTTAATGAATTTTAAAGACTGAACAAACATACCGCCGGAGCCACAAGCCGGATCGTATATTTTGCCTTGGAAAGGCTCTAGCATTTCAGCTAATAGTGTTACCACTGACTTAGGCGTATAGAACTCGCCCCCGCCTTTGCCTTCGGTTGCTGCAAACTTACCTAGGAAGTATTCGTAAACACGACCGACTAAATCTTCTTCGCTCATGTCGCATTCGTTCGCCAGCGTGTCGATGTTTTCAATGCTGTCGATAAGTGACGCCAGCTTTTTCACTTCCAAACCTTGGCGCGAGAAGTAGTTGTCTGGCAGGGCGTCTTTTAAGCTAGGGTTGTTTTTTTCGATAGTCGATAAAGCGGTATCGATGATGATAGCGATATCATCTTGCTTAGCGCGCGCTTTAACAAATGACCAACGCGCATCTTCTGGTAAAAAGAAGATGTTGTCTTATTGGTAGAACTCTTTCATCTCAACAAAAGCGTCTTGCCCGTCGTCTATCATCTTCTGACGGCGTGCTTCAAACTTGTCGCTGATGAACTTTAAGAACACAAGGCTTAATACCACGTGTTTGTATTCAGATGACTCAACACTGCCACGCAGCTGATTAGCGGTATCCCAAAGGGTCTCTTCAAAGCCTTTGGTCGCTTTCTTAGCTTTTGATACGGGCTTAGCTTTTGAGGCGGGTTTCTTGTTAGCGGGTGCTTTTGCCATGTTGTTAATTACTCGAATAATGTAGGACTCTGCTTTCAAGCGCAGACTATTGAGGGCGATTATATATGAAATTGAATGAGTTGAATTGATAAAGCTCCGATTTTAGGCGCTTTTTACGTACCTTAAGATAAGGAAATATCCAAATGATCGAGCATTTTAAAAAAGCCACAAAATTCGTTTAATCTTTATAAATAATTCAGTGGCTAGATTAGTATTACCTAACTGCCTTGTAGGCACTCTGCATGAGCTTTACAACATTTGATTTATTACCCCAAGGTAAACATACCTATCTCCGCACTTACAGGGGAGCTCGACATTTACGTGACTAAATTTGATGTAACCTTACGGCTATTTGATTTGCCATGATTGACTCTTGGGTTATCCCTTTTTCCAGTTCAGACATTATGGACTCTAACTTAGGGGGGATAATTTTTGAGACTCGATTCCAGTCTTGATATTGGTCCGCAAATAGCTCTGAGCGGCCATGTTCTTTGAGAGTATCTGTTGATAAATTAGGTAGCAGCATATAAGTCGCTCCCGATGATAAAGCTAAAGAGATACCTTTAGGATCGGTATCAAACCAAGCTATAAGCTCTACGCCTGGAAAAGCCAACGCAATTTCTTTTGATATTACTCCCGTGTCCTTATCTCCTCGGTAAACAATAAGAGGATTAGATCCTATGTCGGTTTGTACTAATCTAAACTTAGAAAATGCTTCATAGTTTTCAACAATCACAACTTGGCTGTGCTCAATGCTCGTCAAATGACTTAGAGCTACCTCAATGTTCATGCCCTCTTGTAAGTCATATGATTTACCATTTATGTTCGTGGACAAAATCCCATAAACTTTAATGACCTTGTCTTTGACAGGGCTTGAGCTTAACTTCTCGTTAGGAAAGAACTGAGCCATATCCGTTCGAGAATTAGGGATGGGATCAGTTAAAAGATCAAAACCAGATTGATCTTTAATCACCTTCCTAATTTGACGTATATCTCTAGGCGTCAGCTGCAAATGTTCTCCTCTGGCGCTCCCAACACTAAAGTCGCGATGAAAAGTATCAAACACGCCACTCAGCGCTACACTGGCACCTTCATTAACCTTCGCAGGAGAGAAGAGTTGCTTTAACCGATATAAATCACTACCCGTTATATCATCAATAATTCTACTCACAGTTTCCTCGCTATAGACACATCTTCTAAGTGAAGGTTGCCGTAACCTATATTGCTACCTTTTGCTAAATAGGTATAAGACCCGATAGGCTCAACGGTAAAGCCTTTGCTATCTTCGGGAAGCATTGAACTATGGAAATTAAGCACGCTAAATAGCCACACGTCTTTAGCGCAAGTGAGCTGGTCAAGATCTTCCGGTAAGTCACTATTGATTTGCTCGTAATACTCCAAAGCGGAAATGCTGGTTTTTCCCTTACCAATAAAGGCTTCAGCAAAAAAGGTATCGCAATGAGAATCAATGTCCGCTTCAATCAGCTCTTGTATTTCAACATCAAGAGTCAATTCTCGTCGCTCAGCTTCTTCAACAACCGGAAGCTCTTCTTGTTCTGCAGGCTGTGCCGTAATTTTTTCAACAATATCAGCCAATTCCGGCTCTTGGTCCATATCATCAGGATTTGGGTGATGCGCAAATTGTAACGGCTCTGAAAGCCAAAACATCGGTATACCATCGTGCTTTGCTACCTCATCAGGCAAAATCAAATCGTCACTTGGTGTCCAGTGTGGCTCTTGATCAATAAACCGATCAAAGGCATTGATCAGGTCCTTATCGCGTTCGCGGTTACGATACTTCAGCATCAAAGCTCGGAGTTGAATTAGGATAGATCCGAGCTCTTGTTGGCAACTACGAATCGCACTGTGCATTTCAGCACAAAACAAGGTGTTGAGCTCTGAGTTATCTCCAGCCATTTCACTCAACAACTTAAAAGAGAAAGCTTTCATGCCAGTAACAAGCTTTTCAGCTTGCTCTATAGCAACTTGGTTCTCTTTTTGTTTTTGAGCGAGCGTATGGCCATAGCCAAAATCATAACTGATACGGTTTCTTAAGCGACGACAAGACTCTTGCAAGTCCATTGTGATTTCATAAACCACACCTTCAAGGCTATTAAACCTATCCGCCTCTTGTTCTCTTTTGCCATTTAATTTAGCTTCCAGGTATTCTTGCGCTAAGCTCTGAATTTCTGGAATGCGCTCAGCATGTTGAGTCCCAAGAAATGAACTCGCTTCCGTTTCAAGGAAGTAGTTCATCAATGCTTCCATCTTAGGGTGCACGCGGTAGCCGCGGCTTGTCACGATAACAACACGGGCTTCTTTTAATTTACGTAGGTCATTGGCGTTTTCATGAGTCTCACGTATCGTGCCATTTTCAAAAACATGCGTTAATGTGTCCTTTGCTTGGCTGATTAAGCGAAGCATGTGGTTAACACCACCATGTTTCCCATTGTTTTGAGGGCTCATCAAAAGTCGAACTCCCCTTGGTTCTCGTTTGCTTTGTTAACTGTCTCAACGATCTTTTCATGCGTATCGATGAAATCGAGCACCTCGTAGACAAAGTCTAATTTTCCCGTCATCACATAGAGTTGGCGCTCTTTGTTTACTAAATGAGCCACCCCTTCTTTAACCAGAAATTCGACAACTACATTGAGTTTATCCGCTGCACTGTCACGCACTTTTTTCCGACTCACTTTTGGAAGTCGATAAATACTATCGAGTTTCTCCATCAAGCTAGGAGACGATTGGATTTGCGCACTCAGCACAGGCACATTTAACTCATCACCACCAACCATCACAGCTTCAACTTGAGCAGCCTCACTGACTGTCGCTACGAACTTAACCACAGGTCGAATGATACCGTGTACATTACTCATCAACGCGGTCACCTGACGACGATTGTGGTCGTCGATACTTTTATAGGTAACATAATAGGCGCTGGTTCTGCTCGTACATTGGAGCTCGCGCCCCATAAGAGTCAACGCTTGATTGATTTCTCGGCGTGTACGATCCTCTTTAAGCGTCTTGTAAGCTTCACGATCCGTTGCTGGGCAGATAAAGCTACCACTAAGTAGAGATTCTAAGACTTGTGATACTGGCTTCATGCTTCTACTCCTGTGCTAGTTTCAGCGGCTTTAGCTAACGCAAGTTTGCTTACTTTAGGTTTGTTGAAAATGTTCTTGTAAGGCGTTAAGTGATACAGATACTTAAATAAGTTGGCCGTACGATTATTGCCATCGGGTTGAGCCGCGATAACATTGAAGTTATGTGCACCCATCATTTTGAGCAGTTTGGCTTGGTTTTCTGCCGTCAGCTTACCAATCTCATCGGTTGGGTAAGTTATTGATAGTCGACTTGCTCCACGTTGTTGTGTCAGAAGTGCTAAATACAACATGGATTGAATGAGCAAGTTCGTACCATTACTGGCCAAATCACGCATATCTTTATCTGTTTTGGCCGTTTTACGCTGGTTGTTCTCGATGACTTCAAATTTGATGTCAAACAGCTCAGTAGGCTTTTTAACTTTCTCGGCACTAATATGGTATGTCAGTGTGCTTAAAGCGTTGAAAAACTCTTTGGTTGGTAGCTCAGCAGATCCCGTTTTATCCCACTCTTCGTAAATCTCAGAGAAGTTAATAATATCTTGCCAACCTTGTAGTTTGGAAAGTGAACTTTCAACGTTAATGTCAATAGAACCAACCACCGAGAACGTGTTATTGAGCTTTACTTGTTCAGAGATATTACGACCAAGTTTCTTAATGTCACGGTCGAAGCCGAGTAGCCGATGCTTGAAGTCAACGAGCATACGCCCCATGTTGACCGCGCTTTCAATTGTTATGCTGGTCACCTGAGGAATAATGTCATTCATGATGATTTCTAGAATATCTATTCGCTTAGAGTCACTAGCAACAATATCCTCTGTAATGGCGTTTCGGCTGCTTTCATTCCAGAAACGATACAGCTCCCCGTCACCAAGGTTGAGAGTGATAGTTTCCATCTGTTGTATATCTTTTTTACGTAGCTTAGTAAGCCTCTCTAACTCCGGGAGTTTGCTCTCTACATAGCTCAAGAGTGAATTTAAATCGCCGTTATAATCGAGCGCTTCTTGGCTGCCTTCTTCGCCCTCAAACATCACATAGTTAGTTAGGCGAGAGATTGCACTGTCAGCTCGCTGTTTGTGGTTTCTCAAGATAGAGAGCTTCTCATCAAACTCTTTTTTGGTTCGATGAGCTTTGGCTCTCAACTCTTTCAGTTTAGTTTCAAAAGATTCAAACTCTTGATGCACCGTTTCAAGTTCTTTGACCTTAGTATTTCGATCGTCACGTCTCTTAGGATCATCCACTTCATAAACAGCAAGCCATATCTCGTATTCTTTGATTTTATGAGACTTCACTTTTAAGTTTTTGATCTCATTATCAAGCAATTCAATTTCTTCTTTGTAGCGTTGATAGATTTCACCGCTAATACCTTGATCACTCAACCGCTGTTCATACTCCGTTTTGATGCGCTGTTTGTTCTCGCCCAACGTCAGAGTACTTTTTTCCAGTAGTTCATCTATAGCTCCGATCGTGAGATCAAGTGATGATTCAACATTGCTAATTTGAGTAAGCCTGTCGTTGTTTAGCTCTAATTTTGCTTCTTCAAAACGTTCAAGCGTTACTGAGATTTCCCTATCAATCAGGGCTATAGCTTTCTCAATCGATTTGATGTTTATATTAATTTTTTCGACTAAGCTCTCTTTTGCACGGGCAATCTCTATTTTCTTGTTTTTAAGGTTAACCTTAGTTTGTGATAGGTCACCCTCAGCGTTTCGCAGTTCATTGCGTAATCGTGATAACTCAAGCGTTGACTGCTTAACAGCAAAATCATTTTTCAAAATTTGCTTATTGAAATCAGCCTCTGCGTCTTCAAGCTCAACGATACGGTCCATCAAGTGAGCCTGCTCTTCCACATCAGCTTTGTTGGTGACACTACAATCTGCTAGGTTGCTCGTATCGATATATAAATCGTACATTGAACCTGAATCTTCAGTCATTGATGGTGTGAGTGTCGTGTCCATCAAAAGCTCATCGGTGAGAACACGACCAAGTGGAGAGCTTTGCCACCCCTGTCGATTAGTCTCCAGGAACGAGAACAAGGTTCCTGAATCTGGGTCTAATCGGTTACTGACTACTTTCAGCCTGGTTTCGGCATCGCGCATATTTCGACGAGTGGCCTCTAATCTTTCGAGTAGTTTTTCACGTTTAGTTTGTAAGTTGACTCCTTCCTTCTCACTCAAAGTTGTCGTGTGTTTTAACGTGTCTACTTGTTCTTGTAATCTGTCCTTCTCAGACTCCAACTGCTCTCTCTGCTCAATGAGAAACTCATCAATATCTGGGTTCTTTAGTCGCTGCTTTTGAGTAGCGAGTTCAGCCCTATGCTCCATAAGAGCCTGAGATTTATCCGCTGTAAAAATCGTATGGGTTTGGGTCAGTTCCTTTAACTGTGGCTGATATACATCGTCTATCTTGTCTTTTTTAACCTTGCACTCTTTCTCGGCATCAAGTTTTTGCTCTGTTAGGTCAGACTTTTCTTTATTGAACTTACTAACAAGGTTTTGTTTGTCTTTCTCATACTTTGCTTTCGCATCATTTACCTTAGTTTCAAGATCGGCGTAACTTTGTCTTTGTTGTGCCACCCTGTCTTCCATTTCTGGCAATTGCTTTAGCTTAACGGACAGTTCTGGATAACCACTATTTTCGTATGTTATAAGCTTGCTGTGATGTACTTCGATCTCAGAGTTAATACTTGTGATAGAGCGTTGAAGAGCGCTCTTTTGAACCTCTTTATCAAGCTTATCTTGATTAATTTCGCCAATCTGCTTGTCACTGTTTTCAAGAAAATCTGAGCGCTCGATTTCGGTTTTCTTAAGAGATTCATCAAGGCTTTCAGAGGCTTCACGAATGATTGTTAAGGCATTGGCGAGCTGAGTGGTTAGATAGGCAATCTGCTTATTGTTCGCAATAGCTTCAATGAACGCTTCTTTTTTGGCTAGGAACGCTGTTAGGCCGTTGTAGTCATCACACCATTGTTCAATTCTGTTTGCATCCACACCAAACTCTAATGTGCTATTTCCTTGCTCGAGGATATCCAGGAAAAGCGCCTTTGTGTCGGCCATATTGAATTCACCTTGAATCAACGCCGCTGTGATTTTTTCAATGTGACGGACATCATGACGACCAGAGCACAAAGAGTAGCTCAGGAACTGATTGCTCAAATTCCCTGCATTAATATTTTGGATAATTTCGCGGTACTCTTTGACGCTAGTAATACGCGACTCGTATTCTAAGCCGTTAGCGTTCAGCTCCGCGGCCAGCTTTGTACAGCCGATAGCGTAAGGCTTATCTTCGCTGTCTTGTTTAATGATCACTGACTGCTCAAACTGACCTTTAACGAAAAGGTAAACAATGCCACCTTTAGTACTAAGGTTTCGATAACAAATGACATGAGCAACTTGACCACGAGCAGTAATGTACTCGAAAACAATATAACTGTTGTTGTGTGGTAAATACCATTCTGCAAAGGGCTTATTGACATTCGATTTCCTGACGATCTGCGTGCCAGTCGCTCCATAAAAGAACGGAATGAGCCTTAAAAGTGATGTTTTGCCTTCTCCGTTACCGCCAGTGATCTGAGTGGGAGCGTCAAAAGAATACTCAGAAAACATCTTGTTTTTCTGATAAGAATTTATTGCGATAACTTTGGTCAATCCGGCATACATCATCGTATCTATCTCGAGTTATGTTGTTTTTCTTGACTGAAAATCAACCAGTTTGAATTTGTGGCCACTAAATCAGGTTACAGCTTTCAATACCATCGACTCTCTCACAGTAAAGATTCCTGACTTTTCTTGCCCTTGCCAATATCCACAATAAATATATGTACTTTTTCACTACATGTATATACTGTATACATCAACATGTAACATTTATGAGCACGAACATGAGTCAAGCAGATATCAAATGGGACCAACAAGTACGATTTCGACTAATTGAGATCATTGCTCTTTGGGAGGGTCGACTGACGACAAATCACCTATGTGATGCTTTTCACATAGGGAGACAACAAGCTTCTAGGGATATCAACAAGTACATTAGCTTAACTGACCAAGGTCAATTGATACTGGATAGAACAATTAAAGGCTATAGGCCAGCAGACAACTTTAAGCCTTTATTTACTCAAGGCACTGCTCATGAGTATCTACTTATGCTTCATCAGCAATATAACCAAGAAGAGACCTTCGAGTTCTTTAATTGGGGGGAAGCTCAATCGACCGTATTGAACGTTCCTGAAAGGGCTATATCACCAAGCATTGTTCGAGGATTAATTGCGGCAGCAAGGGCTAACCTTCGCGTCGATATTGACTATGTATCGCTCTCTACACCTGAGGTTCGAGGTCGAATTATTGCGCCTCACAGCTTAGTCTATGATGGGATCAGGTGGCATGTAAGAGCATATTGTGAAGAGAAAAATGAATTTCGAGATTTCGTGTTAAGTCGCTTTAGGAACGAACCTGACTTAATGGATAAGTCACCAAAAATGCGAGAACATGATGACAACTGGAACCATCAAGTTAAGTTAATGATTACACCTAACCCTTACTTGTCTGAGCAACAACAAGTTGTTGTTGCTGACGACTACGCTATGAAAAACAAGAAGATGGAAATAGTAACTCGTGGAGCTTTAGTCAGTTATTACTTGCGACGTATGGGCGTCATACAAGACCAAAAGCTGCTAAAAGAACAACCAGAAGCCTATCAATTGACTGCTCACTTTGACGAAAGTCTACCTAGATAAATCAAGGTTCGTTCGAGACAACCCGATAAGATTGGTGATGTTCTAGATGGAACATTATCTGTCTACTCGAAACTAGGGCTGACTGTATTTATGGTGTAAAGATCCATGAATAAACGCTCCTTGCTGAATGCTTTAAAACAGCAGCCTACACCTATTGTAAAGTGACGACTAAAAACACCCTACATTTCACTCGATAAGTTTTTAGCTAATATTCCTTTTCTGATACCAAATAACCTCTGACACATCACAATCAAAGTACTGACACAAGGCATCAAGAGTTTTTGTGGTTGTAGTGTACCCTTCATCTCGCATCATTTTCGCCATGGCCGAACGCTGAATACCTATTTCGGCAGCAATTTGAGCTCCAGAGATCTTCCGTCCCTCTTCCGCTGATTTTTTATCTATAAGTTCCTTTAAGTTATATCTAATCACACATCAATTCCTAAAAGATATAATAATGTGTCTTGATAAAACACAAACAATGGAGGTCAAATGGACCAATTATTACTTACAGCAAAAGAGCTTGCAGGTCGTATCAAATTTAGCGCCAACTATATCAATTCGACTCTGCGAGATTCAATTTTCATCGAAGGTAAACACTACATTCGACCATTCAATGGTAGAAAAATTCTCTACATTTGGGAAGAGGTAGAGGCAGAATTATACCAATCTGCATCACGTAACCTTCAGTATATTCCAATGGCTGGCGGGAGGGTGTGTCATGGGTAGTATCAATTCACGTAGCGGTAAGCTCTATCTCGACTTCCGATATGAAGGTATGCGTTGCCGTGAGCAAACTGCACTGCCTGCAACTCAAGTAAACCAACGCAAGCTACAGAAACTGCTAAATCAAATTGAAGCGGACATTCGCCTGAGTTGTTTTGTATATAGTGAGTACTTCCCTGAGTCTAAGAAAGCTCAAACATTTTTGAAACAAGACATCCAAGCTCAAAAACGCAAACAGGAAGTACTTGGTAATTACAAAACGGCAGTACAAGGGCTACAAGGAATTGAAACTGTCTTGTTCGAAAGCTTCGCACAGGAGTGGTACGACGAAAACGAAGTGCGTTGGAAAGAAAGCTATAAGGACAGTATGAAGATCTACTTATGGTCGTACCTTGTACCTCACTTCGGGCATTTAGACGTCGCGAAGATCTCTCGACCTGACATCTTTAAGTACCGTGCTTCTTTAGTGAAACCGCGTAACAACGGCAAAAAATTATCTGCCGAGTTCATTAATCATGTAATGACACCACTGCGCATGATTTTGAGCGAAGCCGGAGATCGCTATGATTTTCGTTCGACGTTTGAAAACATCAAACCACTACGTGTTGAACGCACTAATGTAAACCCGTTTGATTTTAACGAAGTGAACTTGTTTTTATCATCGGTACGTTCCGATTTTATAGATTACTTCACCGTTCGTTTCTTCACCGGAATGCGCACCTCAGAGATCGATGGTCTGAAATGGAAGTACGTAGATTTTGAGCGTGGTTTAATTTCAGTTCGAGAAACGTTTGTACACGGCCGTTCAGACACAACGAAAACGGTGGGTTCAACAAGAGACATTCAAATATCATCTGTTGTACTTAAAGCTATAAAATCCCAATACAAAGTGACTGGTACTAAGGAGTATGTGTTCTGCAATGCAGCTGGAAACCCTTTAGATAAAGGTAACGTCAGAGACCGAATCTGGAAGCCGACACTTAAAAACTTGGGAATGGAATATCGCCGCCCTTATGAGACTCGACATACGGCTGCAACATTATGGTTAGCAGCCGGAGAAGCACCTGAGTGGATAGCTCGCCAAATGGGCCATACCACTACAAAAATGCTGTTCACCGTTTACAGCCGATATATACCAAACCTAACCAGGCAAGACGGCAGTGCTTTTGAAAAGTTATTAGATGCTAATTTAAATGGAGGAAAGTAAATGGCTTATTCACCTCTAGCTATTCACTGCACCAGTTTGTGCTGTGACATTCTTCAGGCTCAGCGTTTTCAGAAAATCTCTCATCAAGATATTGATTGGCTATACGATGAAATTTACGAACTTATCAAGCAACGTACTGAACTGTGGCCAGATAAATTCCATCATGAACATGTCTTTATTGATTCAGTCACGCGCGGTGTACTAAAAGCACTACATCTATGTAAAGACAAACCAAATAATCGAGATGCCAGTTGGCTGTTGATTGCAATGCAATCACGGATCAGTTTTTCTTTGAAGCAATTGCATTAATGAGAGCTACTCAAAAAAGAGCCAAATGAACCCATGTTTATTTGGCTCTTTTCTATTTCCCATTTTTGAACATTTCTATACTCTGCTTGAATCTACCCTCACCTACAACTGGCGCCTAGTTCACCTTGAAATAACTCATCAGCCATCACCCGTTAACAAGAACACTATAATTTGTTGCACACCCACTTCACTGGCCGCACAAAGTTAACGTTGATAACTTGAGCCTAAGTTCTATAGTAGTTTTGCATTAACCGTAGTGCTGGACCCTTCAAACCGCACCAGACTCAGATTAACGAGAGCATTCTTTTTAAAAATGTGCTGATGACTATTTCTTAAATGTTCTGTTACTCCAAACTGTAGATGCTTAGAAGGTTGTCACAGCATGGTCACCACGTGGTCACAAATCGAGTTTGAGAGATATGAGTCACTTAGCTCATCCAATAATTATTCAACGGGGAGGCAGACAAGAATGATGCTATTTAAGGTACTTTCCAGAAACGCAGACACAAAAAAGCCCACGCTAGGTGGGCTTTTTGCTTGTTCAGAAAGAACGAATTTGGTGCCCGCTACTGGACTCGAACCAGTGACACCTTGCATGTCATGCAAGTACTCTAACCAACTGAGCTAAGCGGGCGATGTTCTAATTTCTTATTACTACCATTGTGACAAACTCAATAGTTATGCAATAAAAACAAATAAGGAATGGTGCGTCCGAGTGAACTCGAATCACCGACCCCCGCCATGTCAAGACAGTAACTGTACAAATAGAAAATCTACATGGATACCCTAGATTCATGCTCTCTGTCGGAAAAACAGACACTTAAACTAGAATACTTAAAATCAATGACTTAAGTTTTGTTGTGACGAAATGTTTTATGTATGAATTTGGGCACACTCTTGTCACATCCATATACTACAATTAGTTAGGTTTAAAAATTTCAATTTGCGACTACGAGATCTAACATTTGAGCGACTTTATATCTAGACTTGAGAAATACGACGCTACCCTGCTCTACAACGTAGAGCTCTCTCACGTTAATCTTTGTGACATATCTATCGACCCTGATCTCGCAGAAATCATCGCGGAGTCAAATCCCGTTTCAGCCTTAAAGTCAAAGTCGATTGCATCAAAAAGTACCCAGGCTATGAGCAACCTAGTCGCTTTGCAATCTCCAATTTGGGTCTATAAAAAACGAAATCATTACTATCTCGTATCGGGTCTTTTAACTCACTTTCTACTTATAAATACGATTAATTCCGAACAGTCACTCACTAGAAAAACACCCGTTATCTTGCTCACTAAAAAGCCTCAAAATGACATTAAACGGCTCATATTTTTGTCCGATTTAACCACCCAATTATTAAAAAAGCTGTTTATCACAAAGGAAAAAACTGTGAAATTTTTCTTAGAAAACTGGTTCCCTAATGATGAGGCAAAAGGTAGCTATCTAACAAACAAAGAGTGGCAAGTAATTTTTCCAGAGCTAAAAACTAAGAAAGAACTAGCCGCCATATTGAATACCTCAAATCGAGATTTATGACCATGAGAGAGTTCATTTCTAGGCAAAATTTATTAGATGAACAATTGAATTTGAGCGATGATGAATTCGAAAGACTTTATGATTTTCTCACTTTAATTGAATGCCCCGTTTCATTCAGAGCGCTCAACGAAGTACTAAGTAACCTACTCGAAATAGCACAACAATATCGGTGTTTTTCAAGGTAGTTGTCATCATTTGCTTACTTATTAAGCAGCTTCT
>NZ_JBFSUX010000026.1:0-61072 GCF_041467595.1 Vibrio sp. 10N.247.311.13
ATTTGTTGGATTATTCAAAATAAATAAAGCATCTCGTTGCTTCGAACCGAATATTAAGAACAAAAGGTTTTATTATGTAATCCCATTTGATGGATCAAATCATCACTTTAACTGTTCGCATAGTTTTTGAAGTGCAATTTACATCTTAAGTGATTGTTTTAAATGGATTTATCTTAAACCGGCAAAAGTAGATGATTTTCGAAATCAATTTCAATTAAGTGTTTCCACTTCAAGAACGACAACCTACCTACCGTTGTTTTACTGGCTTACGGCTCTCAACAAAGAGGCAGTTGGCATAATCACCGAATAAAGTTGGATTTTGATGGGTACGATCCTCTATAAGCGATTATCACAATAAATCGAACTCCGTTACCGTTGCATTCATCAAACAAATAGAGAACAGAACCATGAATACCATGCCGCATGAGCTTGTGTGGGATGAAGTCTACTTCCCACCGCTGTTATTGGTTATCGCACTGGCTTACATACTGACAATGCTAACAGGGTCAATCGCGACACGGTTTGGCCTTCATAAGTACGTCGCCTTTCCTGCAATAGCAGAACTGAGCTTGATCGTGATTTTTACTGGCGCTATCGGCCATTTTATTACCATTTTTTGAGGCACTTACTGTGATCAAACGTTATCTCATCACACTTTTATTATTGGCTGCTGCGGGAACTGTGGTTTATAGCTATTACCAGTCGTACTCAAGTAACCCATGGACCAGAGACGGACAAGTCAGCGCTTATATCGTCTCGATTACACCTCGAGTCACGGGTCAAGTCATTGAAGTGCATGTCGAAGACAACTCGAAGGTAAAAAAAGGCGATCTTCTTTTTGAGATCGATCCGAGTATTTACAAGGCGACCTACAGAAAAGCACTTGCGACTCAAAAACAAGCATTTGCCCTACTCGCCAAAGCCAAAAACGAAGAGCAACGCGCGTTGAATTTAGAGAAAAGAACGCCCGGTGCCGTGCCCGTGCTGACACTAAACAACTTGAACAACGCGGTAGAAACCAGCGCCGCAAATGTCGAACTGGCAAAAGCGAACGTAGAAGAAGCACATCTCAACCTTGAGTACACCAAGGTATATGCGCCTACTAACGGCTATATCACCAATCTGAACCTACGTGTTGGCTCTCAAGTTGTCGCGAATTCACCTGTGGTTGCGCTAATTGATGAAGATAGCTTCTGGATTGAAGGTTATTTCAAAGAGACTGATTTAGTCGGTGTCGATGCTCAGGACACTGCTTATGTGACCTTAATGATGCACAACAATGTTCAGCTAGAAGGACATATCAAAAGTATTGGTTTTGGTATCGCGAAGCAAGACGGCAGCACAGGTAATGATTTATTGCCAAACGTGAATCCAAACTTCCAATGGATACGCCTAGCTCAACGCATCCCTATCAAAGTGAAGTTAGACAAAATACCAGAAGACGTACAACTGCGTGTTGGTATGACTGCCTCGATCAAAATAATCAAAAATAGCTAGGTGATTCTTATGTTCACTGCATCGACTAAAGACGCGATTAAAGTCGCACTCTCTATAGTTATCGCAATCTGCCTAGCGTTGTGGTTTGGTTGGGAAAAACCGTATTGGGCTGCGATAGCCGTCGCAGTGATGGCATTGAACGAGAGCTTCGCCCATTCAATAAACAAAGGCCATAACCGGTTAATGGGAACCTTGTTAGGGACCGGTTATGCCTTTTTCCTCATTGCGATGTTTTCACAAGATCGATTTTTGTTTCTAACATTTCTTACCGTGTTCTTGGGCACTTGTATTTTCATGTCTAGTGACGAGAAATACGGCTACATCTTTTCAATAGGATTTACCGTGTGTTCGATTGTTGCTTGTCTGGGCGGGTTTGATAACCAAACCACCTTTCACTTTGCTGTACTTAGACTTCAAGAAACACTATTAGGTGTTGTTGTGTTCTCTATTGTGTATCGCATCGTGTGGCCAGTGAATACTGAACTCAACTTTGTACAACGTTTCGAAACCAGTAAACAAGCGTTGTTAGTTGCGATGGAAAAAACAGACAACATCGACATTGCCGCACTTGAAAGCAACACCGCGAATATTGATAAGCTGTATCAACTTTTAGATCTGCCACTGACCGGAAGCTACCACCTTAAAGAGAACATCCAAACATGGCGCTTGCGTATCGATGAAATGGCACATATCCAAGATACATTACTCAAACAAAGTAACAGCGAATCAGACTTAGATATCCAATGGGCAGTTCTTACTCACAACTTGAAGACGTTCGATGTATTAACACCAGAACAATCTCTTGTTGAGGGTGAACTCAATGTCATAGGTGATCATAAAGACGTGTCTTGGCATCATGCACATCGCACGTTTGTTGAACATTTGAATGAAGATGGGCGCAAAGTGCTGCAAGGCGTGTCGATGTTTATCACATCGCTGTTGGTTTGGATTTATCTTCCAGTTCCAGGTGGTTTCATATTTCCTATGTTAGCCGGTGTATTCTCTTCTATGGTGCCGACCATGCCACCAAGCGTTATTAAGGACGCTTTTTATGGTGTGTTGGGTACAGGGTCGGTGGTTCTGTTGCAATACATCTTTGTGATGCCATTAATGACAGAACTATGGGAGCTGGGACTATTCTACTTCCTTAACATTATGGTGATATGGAAAGTGTTCGCGACACCTAAGCTCATGGTACACCGAATATTGGGTATTAACTTATTAGTTGTTCTCACATCTGGTGCGCTCAACCTCACACCTGTTTATGGAATTGAAACGCCACTTTTGATGCTCGTAAACATTTTGATTATTCTGATGATAGCGAAGTTGTTTACTGATCTATTTAGAGTGAGGGTAGCTGCTTAGAACTAAATGCGCTTAACAACTCACAACAAAACGGTCTGCCAAGTATTTTTACTTCACAGGCCGTTTTTTTATCTATTGAAAATCATTATAAATCAATTGATTAATGCTAATTATTACTAAGTGAGGATAGCGTCCATCAAAAGCGATTAACGCGATCTGCCACCTCCTATTAAAATCCTCTCATTGATTGACGCAATGCATTTTTAGTCGCGACATTCACACTAGCAATCCTAACGGATAAATACATAACAACTGAACACGACGTTCAGTATTACATCGACTGTTTGAGTCTCGAAGGTTTGAGGCCACTCAGCGTGGAAACCGTCATGAGTTTTTTTGAAATACGCACCAGCGCCTGTAAGACCCATACTCTTTCTGTGTTAGCGAGCGCCCTATTACTTACCACCCCCAATTTTGCGTCTGCGGCAGAAACCAATACTTACAGCGAAGTTATGGAAAAAGGTCGAGCACTATTTGACAAATATGGCATCAGTCATGATTTACCAAAGCTAGCAATCAGTTCGCTCGTACAGGGCGAACACCTAGTTGAACACGCACATCGAACCATACAAATTGGCGATGAGGTTCGTGACTCAAGCGTCTATCTGATAAAAAACACAGACAGCAAAGGCAACATCGACCTGCGCGTCAAATACAACCCGCAAGAGCTGGATGAAAACGAAAAACTGATCGATGAAATTGAAGAGTTTACGCGCACTGAGTATCGACTAAGAAATTATGCAGAAAGCTTCGATCCATCGTCAGTGAAAGTCAATGAAAAAGACAACGGCGACGTGACCATTAGCTTCAACTATTCGAAATACGGCTTACCACAAGACATCGCCTATTTCCGTTTCTTGAATGTTGATATTGAACTTGTAGGCGGCACACCAAAACGCATGGTAATCACCAACGACAAGCCATTTAATCTTGGTAAGTCAAAAGTCGATACCTATTACCAAGTGATTGATTTCCAAAAGTTAGACTCTGGTAAAGTCGTTATTGAACGTAAGACAACTAACATCGAGGGTACGTCTAAAACGAAACCGATGACCATGAGCGCTGTAACTGAACCCGTCGCAATTTATGAAGACGACAACGGCGTTAATGTCCTGCATGAAGAGCGTCTAAAAGAAGTTTCAGATCCTCGTATGCAAGAAGCGAGTGTTAAGTTAGATCGAGTATTCCCTTTAATGGGTGACATGGTGCGTCGTCAAGGTATCGATTTGCCATTACCATTCGGTGTTTCAGTTGCTTATCGCAATCAAGACATGAACCTTCCTATGACCGATTACGTGATTGGCGGTGTGCGCTTGAATGACCTGTTCGACCCTGAAGATAGCGTTGCAACGGTTAAAGCAGAAAGTCTTTCAATACGTGGTGATGTGAATATTCTGCCGTTCTGGAATGTATTCGGATATGTAGGAAAGGTAAACGTTGACGCGAATATTGATGCCTCTTACACCGGCGCTGCGGGAGAATATCTACAAGATAAACTCAATAACAAACTACCTGGTCTAGGTGACAAACTGTGCGAGGGCGTATCAGCACTGTGTAACAGTGGGCGTTTAAATGTACCACTGCATCTCGAATATGACTTACGCGGTGCGGGTACAACACTATCTGTTGGTTACAAAGAGTTCTTTGCATCACTGACCGGCACCTATTCACAAACCCGTCTGAAAGGGATGGATGATTGGGGTGACGGCATTGTCACGATTCAGCCAATGTTGGGCTACCAATTAGTTGATTATCGCGCTCAATTCTTCGTTGGTGCTGAATACCAAGGTTTAGATTCACGTATGCAAGGTACTGTAAAGACAGACGATATTGAGTTTGATTACGACGTTGGTGTCGACATTAACCAGTGGGCATTTTTAACCGGAGTCAACAAACAGATTGGCAAGCATTACAACATGACCGTGTTGTACAACAAAGGTGAAACTCGTTCGGCTGTGACATTGAACCTTGGCTATCGCTTCTAGAACGTTTGATCTTCTAGACCTAATAAGCTCTTAGCTCATTGAACTCTGATATCGGTGTAAATCTCACGTTTACTTGCGCCGACATCATACCAACGACATTGCGCCCCCTTGTTTTCAACAGAGAGCAAGTGAAATAAACAACCACGTCAAACGCACCAATGATGGAGCGAATCACCTGATGGAAGGACAGGTTTGACGGTATCGATGCGCTGTTCGTTACTTTACCAAATTTTATTGTGGACACCTTTTTTATGACTATTGCATATCGTTCTCTCATCGCGCTCGCTATTGCGGCCGCTCTTGCTGGTTGTGACACAGACGTTGAACCAACGGTTCCAATGCCAGACAAACCTGAACCTCTCGTACCTGCCCCTGCGGAAACCTTTACTATTCAAATCGGCGACGCAAGTATCAAAGCGACCAAAGAAGAGCTGGTTATTACGTCGAATACCGAAGACGACAAACTGGCTTCAGTTGAGTCTTTTAAAGGCATTAAATTTGCCGATGCAGAGCGTTTTGAGCACAGTGAAATGGTTGATCTTGGGAGTGACATTGATGCGACTACGTTTGGTGATGCATGTCCTCAATTGAAGACCGTTTCACAGACACAATCTGAAGACTGTTTGAACCTCAATATCTGGCGCCCAGTAGGCGTAGATGCTGACGCAGAACTACCGGTTTATGTATTCATTCACGGTGGTGATTTCGAATACGGTTCTGGTGCAGAGCCGCTCATCCAAGGTGATACGGTGGTTGCTCAAGGAAGCGACGATGGTAAGCCTTTCATCTACGTAAGCTTCAACTACCGTCTTGGTCAGTTAGGTACTCAATGGATTAAAGGCGAGAACGAAGATGGAAACTATGGCCTAGGTGACCAAAAGCGTGCCTTGGAGTGGGTACACAATAATATCGCTGACTTCGGTGGTAACGCTCAAAACGTAACCGTTATGGGTCAAGGCTCAGGCGCTATGTCTATTGGTTTCTTGCAGCAAGATGACGATATCGCAGGTCAATATTTCCAACGTGCCATCATGCAGAGCAACCCGTATGGTTTTGAGTATCCTAGCTATGACGTTGCAAAAGATCGCAGTAAGGGTTTTACAGCAAACACTTCGCTTGACGTGATCATGGCGTCGCAAGAAACAGCTTTGGATGGTATTGAACAGCTAAAAAATTGGTTATTGAGTTCGCTATCGGTTTCAGTTTCTTATTTGGGTCAAGAGTTAGAAGTAGGCCCCAAATCAGGAAAGACCCCTATGCAAACACTGATGCCATTTGCTCCTTATCTAGGTTGTGAGTCACTTGCTACCACTGATGAGTCAGAGGCAATATGTATAGAACCATCTAAATCACCACTAAATTCTGATCTTTCTGTACAAACGATTTTGGGAAACAATGCTCATGAAGCAAATAGTTTTGGGATGTTGTTCAGTGTGACCTTTTTGATTCCAACTATCATTGACGAATTTCTTTCAACTGAAGCAATAAAAGGTAAGCGCTCAGAGGCCATTGCCTTAGATGCGTTGAAATGGCTAGATGATGAGCACAATCAAGATCGTTTATTGGCAAGAATAAATAACATGAGTTCTAAGGACGTTGCTGCAAATGAAGGTCTTTCACTCACTGCATATACAGCTGTTAGTGAACTATTTTGGGGGATGGATTCATCTGTTGATATAGGATTTCCTACGCCATTTTGTCTAGCTAAAGACGACCCAATAGAGGTAATCGAATGTATCGTAAAAAATGTAGATATTGAATTAAACGGCCATGAACAAACTAATAAAGTTTTAAACCTAACTGACTTTTTCCCTAATTCAGAATCTAGCTTAGGTGGCGCTTTTGACAACATGAAGCAATTTAAAACCCTGCTAAATGACACCTTGTTCAATGGCCCAGCTCGTTATATGGCAGCAAACAGCGAAGTAGAAGCAACGCTATACCACTTTGAGCACAAACCAAGCTTTAACATGTGGAACTATAAAACAGGTCTAAATGAAGAAACGGGCGAATACGACCAACTGTCAATCATTGATCTATTCAAAACGATTGGTTGCATCAGCGGTGCATGTAACGGTTCAGAACTGCCATTTATGTTCAACAAAGCTGTACGTTTTGATGGAAGCGAAGTAAATCCATCAAGCAAAGATAAAGCCCTTATGAACGAAATGTCGCGTCTTTGGTTTAGCGATGAATTGTTCCAGAGCTACCAGTACAGCGATGCTACCGACAATGTGCTTGTCATTGATGGTGCAGGATTCAGCGACAACAGCACTACCTTCGACTGGGACTATGTCACAAACCCAGGTGTTGATCCTAAGCTTCGTGAAGGTCGCTTAACGGGTCTAGCAGAGCAAGGTCTTATGCCTTGGGACTGGTACCTAAACTAAACATATTCAACACCCTTCCTACTTTAACGGCCAGCTCGCTGGCCGTTTCTATATCCAAATTTTATGTTTAAACGCAGGTTAGTTATGACACTTAGCAAACTAAAAACAGCATGCACAATAATGTTGATTGCTTTGGTCACAGGATGTGCCCAACCTTACCCCGATGTTGAACCTGACTTCGAAGCTAACTGGCAAAGCACAGAACATCAAGCCGAAGTCTATTTGATCCCGAGTGCGCCTGAAGCCTTTGCGCGCCGCATTGATCTGGTTCGCCAAGCAAAACACTCGATTGATATGACTTACTTCTCTTGGGAAAACGACACTCTGGGTCTGATGCTGTTAAACGAGCTGAAACACGCCGCTGACCGCGATGTGGCCGTGCGCCTCACACTGGATGACTTGTTGGTATTCAATGACAAATGGCTTGCGGAGTTGGACTCACACGCCAATATTGAGATTCGACTGTTCAACCCTTTTGAGTCACGTAAAGCTGGCTGGATTGGTCGTGCGCTCAACTTCTCTACTCATCAAAAACAGTTAGATAATCGACTGCATGAGAAATACTTTAACGTTGATCACCAATCGATGATCCTCGGTGGGCGCAACATCGGTGATGACTACTTTGGCTACAGCGAAAGTGCCAACTTCTTTGATATGGATGTGCTGTTTAAAGGCGACGTGATTGCTGCTTTCGACCGAAACTACCAAGCGTTGTGGAACAGTGAGCATGTAGTGCCAATTCAAGAACGCATTAAAATCAAAGAGAAAGAGCAATACCAAGCGTTCACCAAAGCGTTGAACAAAGGTGAAAAGAATCAAGCATTGATCACGTCTGAAGTCGAAAGGCAGATAAAGAGCTTAAACCAACCGAAGTTCATTTCAGCCTCTGTCACGCCGGTATTTGACTCACTGGAGAAACTCAATGACAACAAGCCCTACTTTCGCCAACGTATTGAACACTTGATGAAGCAAAAAGTACCGACACCTTCTAAGGTTATTATTTCTACGCCTTATATGGTGCCAAGCGATAACAAGTTTGTATTCGTCGATGCACTTAGAGAGAGCGAAGCCGAAGTCACCTTACTGACGAATTCATCGGCTTCTAATGATTCGGGCTTTGTGCCTGCGTATTACGAAAAACACCGTGAGACTCTACTCGACAAGGGCGTAAGTATCTATGAGTACAAAAGCCAAGCGATCAATGATGATCACTACTTTCATGTTGATACCTACTACCACAACAAGACAGTAATTTTAGATGAGCGTGTCACCTATATTGGCTCTTCTAACTTCGATCCAAGATCAGACTTTCTCAACGTTGAGTTTGGGGTGTTGGTTGACAGTGAAGAGTTTGCGAAGCAAGTGACACACTACTTAACACGTCAGAAAGAGGAGTTGTTCTGGGCTGTGTCGCGAGAACAATCAGGTGACACCATCTGGGCTTCAGAGGAACAAATCCATACTAAGAACCCGAACTACAGTTCATGGAACAAGGTACCTGATTGGTTATTTCGAAAAATGAATGGCGAGTTCGAGCTTTAAGTGTTCAGCTTCGAATCTTAATTTTCTCCAGTCCAAATGTAAAAAAGCCGCGTAATTCGCGGCTTTCTCATATTTCAAATACACGTATCTGAGCTTATAGACGGTAGGTCATCGCTCTTTGGGCTACGTAGTTCACCATATCAAGCGTTGTGAAGATCGAATTAACATCATTAATGTTGTAATCCACATGTCCACGCTCCACATATTGCTCAGCGAGACGGTAAATATCAACGACACGCTCAGCTACCGCTTCCATAGGATCAATAAAAGTGACTATTGGAAATGCCGTTTCAAGTTGCTTTCTAACCAAAGGAAGTTCCGTGCATCCCCAAATAACCGTATCAACGCCCTTCTCTACGATGGATTGAATCGCTACAGCAAGCAGTGCGGCATTACGCTCAAACTCGCCCGCTTTGATCCCGTTGGTTTCTCGGATTGCTTGTCCACACTCTGTCATCTCACCGGTTACTTCACCATAGATAGCACTATGCACGTTATGCTCTTGCTCAAAGGAATCTGGCTTAACGAACACCAGATTCGCGTCCGTTAGGTAACGATCATAGATTCCCGAATTGTATGTGCCGTTGGTACATAAAATACCAACAACAGATTCAGAGTTCTGCTCTTTGATTTGATCAACGGTGGTTTGAAGCATGTCGACGATATAAACGTTGGTGTGCTTTTGAACCTCAGGTCTAAAGTAATGAGCGGTGTTACAGGTCATTACGCCAAACTGAACATTGGCATGTTCTAAAATGCACGCTGACTCAATCAGTTCAGGCACAGGATCGGTACCGCCTTCGTTAATCACTTCAGATCGATCGGGGATATCTGAGTTTTTCACCACTATCATGGCCATGTGGTCTTAGTCTTTAAGTGCGCCGTGTTCAATTTCTTTCTTGGCGACGATATCTTGGAACAGAGCATCTGCTTCAGGGCCCATATTACCAAATACACCGAATCGTAGCTTTTTCATTGTTTTTACCTTTGTGTTTGCTAAAGCACAAAGGTTATTACGCTCTTTCGATTTACTTGAATCCTATTAGATGGTTCGCATCCTCGCGAGTGCATAAACAGCGTACAAAAATCAGAATTGAGTACCCAAGGAAAAATGAATACGAAATTCGTCGCCTTCAGGCGCATCTAAGCCGTAAGCAAAATCGAGCTTAACTGGCATTAACTGTGAGTTCCAAATCAAACTCACGCCCGTCCCACGCTTCCAATCCGCTTGTTGATCAAATGCATCACCCACATCAAGAAATGCGCCCAACCAAATTGAACGATAGACTTGATGCTGATATTCGAGCCCAGCAGTTAACATATAACGTGCCCCCGTTAGTTCACCATTCTCGTCTCTAGGGGAGATAGATTCGTAACCATAACCTCGCAGGTTTCCATCGCCACCAGCAAAATACCGCAGTGACGACGGCACATCAGATAATGATTTGGCAATGTTGATGCCTACGTTGGAGCGGAAATGGAGCTTCTGCCTGTCACTAATATCCCATGAAAGGACACTGTTTCCTTCCAACCGCAACAGCCTTGAGTCAGAGAACAGACTAGGGTCAGAATACTCGACAGAATAGATGTGTCGATGATTGAGCTCCAACTGATCATTTTTACGATCAACCTGAGAAAAACTGATGCCAGGTAACAGTAATTGCGATTGCTCTTCCTCAGACGCCTGACGGTACTGTTCGTGCAAGTATTTGACATAAATGGTGCTTTGCCAATCACTGTCTAATTGCCAGTAACGTTCGAACTTAAGATCGTTTGTAAAGCTATTGGTGTCTCGATGATCAATTCGTTTCGATTCAAACTGAATACCAAAGTAATCCGTTGTGACTTTCTCTGTGGGGATTTTGTACCCCAACTGAAGTGATTGCTCCTGTTCAGACAAATATGTCTGTGTTTCAAAGCTGTGGCCTCTCCGGTTATACCAAGGCTTTGACCAACTGAGAGAGGCGCGTAAACCGAGATCAGTAGAATAGCCGCCACCGACCTGCACGATATTTCGAGAACTTGGCTCGGCAATGATTTCAATTGGAACTTCTAGGTTGTCATCAAGTTTGTCAAAGTCACCATGTACGATGACACTTCGAAACCATTGAGTGTCTGACAAATCAGATTGCAGTTCACCTAACTTGATGGTGTCAAAATCATCACCTTTTTTAAAGGTGGGTATTTTCTCGATACGAGTAGGGTCAACCCCATCATCAGGAATACTTATAGAACCGAACTTGTAGCGTGGACCACTTGCAAAATACAAGTGTATATTCGCGATGTTCTCGCTAGGAATAACTTCAATCTTTGACTCGATAAACCTGCCGTCAAAATAACCTTTCCGCTTTGCTAAAGAGAAAATCGCACGCTTAGTTTGGTCGTATTCTTGGTGAGACAAAGTTAAACCTGAGCCTAACTTGCTTTGATTGAGTATATTGATGAACTCCGCATCTAGGCTAGCTTCACCTGTTATTTTTACTATCGATTCTGCGATGCGCATGACAGGACCAGAATCGATGTTAATGATCACGTTATCAGAATCATTGAGGTCGATATCGAGCTGTGGGTGATAATAACCATAAGGGTTGAGTGCATCTTGAATACGTTTAGATAGCTTCGTTTTCGATAGCTGTGATGCAGGAACATCGGCTAAAGGTTCTAAATATAATTCTACATTTTCGGTGAGAGTTTTATTAACCCCTTTAACCTCAAATTCAGCAGCACTAGAAGAGTGTTGGGTAAACAGGAAAAATGAAGTGGCCAGCACTAATTGTTTAATCGAGGTCTTCACGCGGTTACCCAATTGCTCAAAACCCGAACAGGTTATGAGCAAAGCGTTAAATCGCCGAATCTCTTATGGAGGACGCTATCCTTCGAACGGCTTATCGGGTTGTTTAACACTGCAACAGTCGTTTATTAACGACTCAAATCCCAGCCCTACAGACACAAAAAAGGCGCAATTAAGCACCTTTTGAATGTCTATTACTTATTGATTTATATGGCTTGCTGACTCAAGATCAGTTGTTGTTCAGCCACACATCTTGGTTTTTTGGAGCTTTCTTCTTCTTTTTCTTCTTGCCAGTACCGGCCGGTGGCGCAACAGGTTTTAGTGCTGCGATCAGTTCAGCTGTCGCTTCTTCATCCACTTCAAAGCCTTCAATTTGCTCACGCTCAAGACGAATCTTGTTCTTCTTCTCGATGATTTTGAAGTGGTGGTAATCTTCGTGATCGATCAGAGATAACGCAAGACCAACTTCACCTGCACGACCACTTCGGCCGATACGGTGCATGTAGTCTGACGGGCTACGCGGTAAGTCAAAGTTGATTACCACTGGAAGCTTCTCAATATCCAGACCACGTGCCGCGATGTCTGTCGCGATCAGAACGTCAATCTCGCCAGATTTGAAATCTTCTAGGATACGAGTACGTGAACCTTGCCCTTTATCGCCGTGGAATACTTCTGCGATGATACCGCGCTTGTAAAGCTTGTCTGCTAGGTGCTCACAGCTGTTCTTTGCATTAACGAAGATCAGAGCTTGGCGCCATTCATGTTGTTGAATTAGGTGTGCGAGTAACGCTGTCTTGCGACCTTTTTCTACTTCGAATACACGTTGAACCAGTGTGCTCGCATTGGCACTTTGAAGTTGAACTTCAATTGGATCGCTTAGAAGCTCGTGAGTCAGCGTTTTAACTTGCTCTGGGAAAGTTGCAGAGAACAACAAGGTTTGTTTTTTGCTCGGCAAGAGCTTCAAGATTGCATCAAGTTCTTCGGTAAAACCTAGGCTTAGCATTCGGTCAGCTTCATCAAGCACTAACGTTTTCACTTTGTCTAACTTGATAGCGTTGCTTGAAATAAGGTCAAGCAGACGACCCGGTGTTGCCACCAAGATATCAGTGCCGCCACGTAGCGCCTGCATTTGAGTGTTTACCGATACACCACCAAACACACAAACCGTTTTAATCGCGCCATTGAAATGCACAGCGTAAGATTTAACGCTGTCAGCCACTTGCTTAGCAAGTTCACGAGTAGGAACCAAGATAAGGCCAGAAACAAAGTTACCTTTGCCTGAACGACGGTCCAGAGGGGCATCTTCATGAATCTTTTGTAACAGTGGAAGTGCAAATGCTGCGGTTTTACCTGAACCGGTATTTGCGCCTGCAATTAAATCGCGTCCTGCTAACACACTTGGAATAACTTGCGCTTGGATAGGCGTTGGCTGTTGGTATTCAAGCTCAGATAAACGAGCCATCAAAGGAGAGATTAAGCCAAGATCAGAGAAGTTGGTTGGTGTAGTGGTGTTAGTCATTAATTGCAGGAACTCAAAGCTAAAATAATAGCGCGCTATATTAACGTATTTCAGCAGTATTACGTAACTAAATCGCCCTTCGCTTCTATTTCACTGATTAATATCCGTCAGAAGCGAAGTTATCGATGTGAGAACCTCGATACTCGCCGTACCAACTTCGTCTAAGAGTATTCCAGCTACACAATTGTCGTGGGTTGCAGTTAGTTCAGCCAACCTGCTACCGTTTGTTCCGGTGCATACGAATTCGGCTCGGTTAACCAAACAGCGACTGCGTCTGGTGTAGCGACAAGTGGCTCAAAATTGATATTAAATTGCCATTCAGACTCACCACGCTGATAACCATCGTAAACCACAACAAAATCATGTTCGAGTTTCTTACCCCTGTTCTCGCCCGCCTTAACGCTGGTGACTTCGTTCATCGCCAATAGAGCGATATGTGCCACATAATCACCTTTGCCTTCGTAACTTACGCTGAACGTATCGCCTTTATGGTTGACCGTTAGCTTGGGGTTATTTTGTTGTTTAAGAGAAGGCAACGTTCTGTCTAACCAGTTAAAGTAACCGCGCCACTCTTTTCCATCGACAACAAAGCCGGGTGTGTAAACCCCACTTGTTACTCCATAAGCTTTGTACAAGCGTTGCTTCTGACTAAACGCCTTACTCGCGAACTTGTCGCCCCAACCTAAGTAATCCCAATAATCGACGTGATAGGCAAGCGGAATAACTTGTGTCCAAAGTTTTGGATGGTCTTCAAAAGTACTGAGGTACTGATCAGCGGGAGGACAACTTGAACAACCTTCAGAGGTGAAGAGCTCGATAACCTGTGCGGGCTGGCCTTCATTACTCCAGGTTTGTGCAAGCGACACTGAGGAATAGAAGCCGATCGGTAAGGCAAATAAACAAAGTTTAATCAATGATGAATTGCGTTTGGCGTGTGACATACCGAGATCCTTGTACAAAGCGAATTGAATGGCGCTCAAATACAGACCGTTATGCCTAGGTTTTTCTTTCAGGTGCTTAGTTTACGAAGAGATTGAGTTTATTTCAGATACAAAAACGCCAGCTTTAGAGGCTGGCGTTTTCTTAAAATTCTATATTTACATGTTAACGCTGAGATTAACGGTTAATACCGATATCGCGTTGCATGTGACCAGATAGGTCGCTTGCGTAGTAACTACGTGGAGAGTTGTCTACGAAAAGAATATCGAAAATGTGTGCAATCAATCCTTTGAAGTTAACCGAGTAGGTTTTCTTATCCATAGAGTTAGGAACAGCGATAGTATTCATTTGTACTGCTTGAGCCATGATTGCCTCTCTATAAATTTATTAATGTGTTTCGTTCTGATGACAAGAATAATAGGTGATCTTTTGCAGGTTAAAAAATGACTAAAATTAGATTTTGGGATTAGTTTTTCTAATAAAACAAACCATTAACAATGCCGCAAAATAGATATGCAGATTATGTGAGTACAAATTCAATATAGTGTTTAGATCATGCATTTAGTACAAATGCCCCGCAAACAACAGTGGCCAATGTCACAGAAAATTTACATAAATAAATTTTCCACTTCATCAGCCACGTGTTCATTATCGACTTTTCGATAAGTTATATTTGTTTTTAATTTACTTGTTCAATGCCTGGCTTCTTCGCATAAACCGACGCTATAACCGCAATCGTCATCGTAGAAACCAATACCGCCAATGACCAGTAAGTTGGGATAGCCCACTCGCTATCAACCAGAAGCATTTTCACACCAATGAACACCATGATGAATGAAAGCGCGGGTTTCAAATAGATGAACTTGTCCATCATACCTTGCAGTACAAAATACAACGAACGAAGACCAAGTAACGCAAACACGTTAGCCGCAAGTACCAAGAACGGTTCTTGTGTTACCGCGAAGATTGCAGGGATAGAGTCCAGTGCAAACATCACGTCCATCACTGCAATCGCACCGATGACCAACATCATAGGAGTGAATGCCCATTTAGCACCCTGTTTAACCATTAATGCAGGGCCATGGAAATCCTCTGTTACCGGCATCACTTTACGAAGTAGCTTTTCAGGCAGAGTATTCACACTCTCCTCTTCGCCCTTGTCTAATGCCAGCTTAATACCTGTACCAATCAAGAACGCAGCGAACACGTAAAGCACCCAGTGATATTCCGCCAATAGCTGTGCGCCTAGTGCGATCATAATTGCACGAAGCACCAATGCACCAATTACGCCCCAAAGAAGTGCACGAGGTCTTAGATGCTCAGGAACTTGGTATTGAGCAAAGATCATCGCAAAAACAAACAAGTTGTCTACGCTAAGGGATTTTTCTAACAAGTAACCCGTAATGAATGACACGGTTGCTTTTTGCGCTGTGTAGTCACTGTTCGGCGCATAAATGTCCCAAAATAGGTAAATCGAGCCAGCAAACAAAAACGCAAGTACAAACCAGAAAACACTCCAGATTGCCGCTTTCTTGATAGTAACGTTACCGCCACGAGTCTGATAGATATCAATAGAGACGAGAATAACCGTTAGCAGGAAAAAGCCCGCATAAGTCGTCATGATTGGCGATGAAAAAAAGGATTCACTATTTGTAGATAATAGAGATTGAGTTGAGTTCATTATTCCTCCGGGCGGAAGAACTGTACAAAGACCTTCCGCAAACAAAGCATATCAAGCGCCATTACGGATCTTGACTGTGATTGCGTTGGTCTCGTTGAAGTGAAATATGGGATTTCACCTTTACATACCGGATAGACTCTTGGCCTAACGAGATGACGATATGTAAACTTGCGCTAACTACTCCCCAAACGCGTGGATAATAATCCTCTGGTTGTGTTTCGTCTATATAAATTTGCACGGAAAAAGCAAAAAAGGAGCAAACGCTCCTTTCTGATTGATGCCACTTTGTCAAATAGACACGCGAATTGATTCTAAGAATAAATTCGCAAGTCAAACACACTATTGCACTGCGTAATGAAGTTGCAAAAAGAGCAATTTACAGCCCTGCGGCAGGTATTAAATACACTAACGCTGACCAAACTGATACCCAACCGACAACCGCTACCGCATCTAACCAATCTTTCTTATCCATGCATATCTCCACAAGAAGGCGACCTGCAGAGATAAAGCATAAACAATGCCAATTTTATAAATAACCCAAAGTAATAGTGTTAAATATCAGTATCAGCTTTAGTTATCTAAAACACTCCATGCAATTCAACGGTTCATTGAGTTGAAGCGACTCTGGGTGGTCTTGCAGAAACTCGATGAAGCAGTCTGCCATAGAGTCAGTGGTGACCGTGCCATCACCGATCATATCCAACACAGCGTTATAGCCCTCTTTGCCTTTCATTGTATAGGCTGACGACGCGCCCCGGTAAATACGGTTGCGAGAAACAGCTTGCCAACCTGAATCATCAGAGTGAATTTCTAGATGGTGAATCCTGTGTCCTATAGGCGCTTCTTTGTGGTAACAAAACCTCAAATTATGTGTATAAGGAAAGCTACCTGAACCTGTGCCCACGACACCATTATCAATCGCGTTATTGATTGCACCTTCAAGCATGCCAGCGATCGTTTCACCTTTTACTTCATACACACCAATAGGTACGGCAAACGGTAGTAGTTTTCCGGCAATATCGGCAACAGAGACATCGCCGCTGTTCAGTGAATTTCTTACACCACCGGCGTTGTGAATGGCAAAGTCAACCTGATGCCCTTTCTTGTTCATTAGATGGTGAAATGATTGAGCAACCAAGGGGGCTAGTTGACTCGGGCCTTTAGCATCTGGAATACGTACATGGCGAAGTTTAGTGTCTGCATGAGCAATCACTTGTTGCTGAAGCTTTCGAACTCGCGGCTGGTATTTATCCGTCAGAATGCTCTGCAGCTCAGGATCTTTCTTACACACTGCAATATTAGGGTGATTGTTTAAAAACTCACACGCCATATCGTGGGCATCGTCTTGCCCTACTTCACTCAGTTTCGCGTCTATAAAGAGTCGACGGCCTAATAACAGTTCGTTTTTACCATTGAAGTGCGTCACTTTGCCTTGAGAATCGAACTCGATTTCGCAGTGTCCTAAGCTCATGGCGTGGAAACCCGCTTGCACAACATAGGTATCGCCAATTTTCACACCGTATTCATCATCTTTAACTAAGCCGATATCAGAGAAATCACCTTGTAAGCGATGACTATGACCACCAACGATGACACCAATACCTGTTACGTTGGCTGCTAACTCTAAATCAGCTTCGTAACCAAGATGGCTAAGTAACACAATCTTGTTGATACCTGCTTGATGGATTTGCTCAATGGTCGCTTTTGCTGTTTCCAAAGCATTTTCAAACGGTGTATCGATATCTGGGTTAGCGATGCCTGCCATCTTGTCGATGCTTAAGCCGAATATTGCGACCTTCTCGCCATCAAACTCTTTCGTTATAAAAGAAGCACTTAGTGTTTCAGGCCGATAAGGCTTAACAATGTCGTTGTCCGCTAGCGTATGAGTTTTATTGATATCCTCATTCGATAGATTCCAGTTACCGGCCAACAGCGGGAATTTGATTCTTTTCGCGAAAATCGCAACGGGCTCATTACCCATGTCTAACTCGTGATTACCGAGCGTCATGGCATCTATATTAAGGGCATTCAACAAATCGGCATTGGCTTTTCCCTTGAATAAGGAAAAGTACAACGTGCCTTGGAAGCAGTCACCAGCGTGCAAGAACAAGGTTCCAACCTTCTGACGCTGGGCATCTTGTTCTATTTGTTTGAAGCGTGTTGAAATTCGAGCAAAGCCACCAGCACTGACATAAGGTTCAATGATGTGGTTGTTCATTTTAAGTGATAGCTGTAACGAGGTTGGTTCAAAGTATGAGTGGGTGTCGTTGATGTGTGCCAACACTATTTTTGTCGGCTTATTCTTTTTAGTCATATTTTCTTCTCTCTTTGTCCCTTCATACTAGGTCGAGAATCATGACAGAATCGTGAATTTTATGAAACTGCACTGCAAAAAAATACTCGAGATAGATCAAAAATCTCATTTTGCACCGTATTAATAAACAACGGGTTTTGTGACAGGTGAGCATACCGGATTTGGATTTTTCGATTATGATTAAAGATATCTGTTAGCTTTCAAATAATTAGCAGAGCCTTCCGTTAGGAGTAAGCCTATGCAACTAGAAAGAATCGAGATTTCTGGCTTTCGAGGTATCAAGCGCATGTCACTCGCGTTTGACGAGCTAACCACGCTTATTGGTGAAAATACTTGGGGTAAGTCTTCATTATTGGATGCCCTTTCCGTCATTCTGCCCTCAGACGGTGTGCCATATCACTTTGAAATGACCGATTTTCATGTCGATTACTCTGTTTCACACCCGCAGTCTCAACATCTTCAAATTGTTCTCGCTTTAAAAGCTAACGATAAGAGCGAACTTAACGCAGGTCGTTATCGCAAACTCAAACCTATTTGGGTTCAAGATGAATTTGGCGTATTTCGCATCTACTATCGCATCAGCGCGACGTTAGAACAGTATGAGACAACAACACACTATGCATTTCTTGGTTTGGACGGTAATCCGCTCAAACTCCATCACTCAGAAAAGCTCGCTCAAGAATTAATGACCTTACATCCTGTGATCCGTTTACGAGACGCAAGGCACTTTGATCGCCCTTTCAACGGAAATTCACTCAACCACAATGCTCACCTGCCGACTAATGTTCACGCTAATAACGGTCACGCTAACAATGCAAACGGAAATGGGAACAACAATCCAAATAACGGGCATGGGAACGGACATAATCACACAACCAATGGTCATGGCACGAATGGAAACGCCAGTAACGGCAATGGCAATGGCCGTCAGGCAAGAATAGAAAAACGAATAGACAACACCTGCCGCCGTCTTATGGCGATACCCGGACATGTTAATAAAGGTGAAATGCGCAGTAGCCTAGAATCGATGCAAAGTTTGATCGAGCACTATTTTTCTTTCAAAAGTACTTCTCGTCGTAACCCTAGAAAACAGCGAGACGGATTGCTTTATTCTGCGGGTACCAATGATCAGAGTATTCATCAACTCGTCGAAGAGACCAAGAACAAACAAACTCGCTTATTATTCATGGGGTTACTTAACGCTTATCTACAAGCTAAAGGGCCAAACGACTTAAGGCGATGTGCGCGCCCTCTGTTGATCCTTGAAGATCCAGAAGGTCGATTGCACCCAACACACTTGGCAAGGGCTTGGAGCTTGATGCAGAAATTGCCCATGCAGAAAATCCTGACCACCAACAGTGGCGACCTACTTGCGGCGGTCCCACTTCAATCGATTCGTCGCTTGGTTCGTCAGTCAGACAAAACCATCGCCAATCAACTCAACATGAACCATTTCAGTAAGGATGAACTTCGACGAATTGGTTTTCATATCCGCTTCCACCGCTCTGGGGCACTATTTGCTCGCTGTTGGCTATTAGTAGAAGGTGAAACCGAGGTTTGGTTGTTCAATGAACTTGCCAACCAATGTGGCTATAACCTAGCAGCAGAAGGTGTGCAGATTATTGAGTTCGCCCAATCAGGACTTAAGGCACTGATTAAGGTCGCGCAAGAGTTTGGCATCGATTGGCATGTGGTAACTGACGGCGATGCGGCGGGTAAAAAATACGCAGCAACGGTGCTATCGAAGCTTGGTAATGATCAGGAAAGACATCGACTCACGGAACTGCCAGATAAAGATATCGAGCATTACCTATATATGAATGGATTTGAGAGCTTTTTCCGTGACATGGTTAAGATTCCATACGATCACCCTATCCCTCCAAAGAAAGTGGTTGCCAAGGTATTGAAGAAACATGCAAAACCCGACCTTGCACTCGCCATTGTTTCTCATTGCGAGAATCAAGGACAAGAATGCATTCCGCTTTTATTAAGGTGGACATTAAAACGCGTGATCACCATGGCGAATGGAAATACCTAAACATAATTTGTTTTATAGATGCTATCAGTTGCTCTACTGATGAAATATTTAGCTAGTCACCTCAACCAAAAAAGGCACACCAAACGGTGTGCCTGTATAAATCGATATACAAATTAATTGGGGGTTATCTTGCAAGAGTTCACAGTGACTAACTAAGGTTAGGTTAACGAATTAAGCCTTTGCCTGTTTAGCGTGTTGTTCAACAACTTCCGAAGATTGAGTCGATTTCTCGTGAAGCCATAGCCCCGTTGCTTTCATCAAGTATCCAAATACACCACCAAGCAGTAAAGATGGCACTACAAGTTGCCAATCACCACCTGCAGCAAACGTCGCACAGCAACCAATGAAGGTGCCTGGGATATAACCTAGCCACGCTTGTTTCGCTTGAATACACATAAAGAAAGCCACAATAGCAGTAATCATGTAGCCTAAAATCTCTAACCCTGCGAAGGCTGAGCTTTCGATAATCACCATTGCCCAGAATACGCCAGTCATGTTGGTCAATAAGCTACCTGCTAGTCCTTTAACTCCGCCTGTTGGCGAAGCAAAGTAACTGGTGCAACCTAAGAAACCTGCCCATGACAATAAGCCGAAAGAGATAGCAATCCATCCCCATAGACCTGACAAAATACCTGTTGTTAATGAAATCGCGACTAATGTACTCATACTATTTCTAAAGCCTAATTACGTAATTGAACGCAACCGGATTTAGCCTCACTTAAAATCAAGTAAGCATACTATGGGAAGATAGCCCTTATTTAGCCGATCACGATCACATTAATAATGTATGCACTTGCGCATTTATCATTAGATGGAGACCGGAATCGCTTATTCAACATATTTAGTTATTAGAATTGGTGTTGAGTAGCGACTAAAGAATCGACCGTTTGCCTTTCATCATGCGCTTACCTTCACGCTTGATACATTCAGCAAGTGGGTTCTCTGCCATGTCAGCACGCCAAATAAAGGACAAGGTTCTTTCCATTTCAAGCTCAGGAACATTCAACGTCACCAGTTGCCCTGACTCAACAAACTGTTCGACATCTAGATAAGGTAAACACGTTAAATATGGGCCGTTTGCAACCAAACTTCTTAAAACAGGAACGTGTTCATACTCTCGCCATACATCGAGATCGCCAATTAAATGGTGAATAGAGCTATCAAAAACTTTGCGAGTACCCGAACCATGTTCGCGTAATACCCACTTTGCTTGTTCTAATTGTGCCAAGCTGACTCGTTCACGCTTCGCAAACGGGTGATGAGCCGATGCAACCACCGTTAAATGGTCGGTACACCACACTTCTTGGTGAACTCGGTTGTCATCACAACGACCTTCGATAACACCCAAGTCATATTGATAATCTAATACGCCATCAATAACCGCATCGGTACTTTGCACGCCGAGCGAGATTCGCATCTCAGGAAAGTCGTTATCAATAATACTGATGAGATCAGGAACGAGGTGTTCCGCTGGAGTTTGGCTAGCACCGAGTTTGAGCTCTCCACTTAGTAAATGCTGCTCATAAAAACCCATCTCAATTTGCTGCGCATCTTGCAGTAAACGCTTCGCTTTAGGCCTTAGCCACATCCCCCAATGAGTAAGAGCCATTTGCTTGCCCTGCCTTTCAAACAAAGGCCTGCCGAGCATTTTTTCCAACTGTGCAAGAGACATACTTGTCGCCGACTGAGTCAACGCCAATTTGTCTGCTGCCTGACTAACGCTCCCGGAGTCTGCTACTGCATCAAATACCGCGAGTTGCTTTAATGAATAACGCAAAATTCATCCTTAATGCTTTTAATTATTTGTGTCCTGATGCTCGTTTTTTATAAAGCCAATGAGCAATCAATTTCATTCTACGCGTAACCAAATCTATATCAATAAATTTGATGTGGTTTCTAAAAATTATCAATTTTACCTCTACCCCTCAACGCCCTAATCTGGAATGGCAGGACACAACGAGCCCTGCAAAACATTACTGATTAACCATTACGGATTAACCAAGTCATTAACACTAGGAATTACACATGACGGATTGTTCAAGGGGGGGATATGGCAACCAGCACTTCTGAAAATCATCAACTGTTCTCACCAACAGAAATGATGGCGGAAGCAGAGAAGTTTGCATTAAGTAAAGCAAATAAAACCAGCAGCATGACATTGAGTTTGGCAATCATGGCTGGCGCATTCATCGGGCTTGCTTTTTTATTCTACATCACGGTAACCACGGGCAGCGCTGATGCTGGATGGGGACTGAGTCGCTTAGCCGGCGGTCTTGCCTTCAGTATGGGTTTGATCTTGATTGTGATTTGCGGTGGTGAGCTATTTACCAGCTCAGTGTTATCAAGCATCTCATGGGCTAACAAGCAAATCACCTTCACTAAGATGCTGTCTATCTGGGGCAAGGTGTATGTCGGCAACTTTATCGGTGCCATGTTCCTATTGGCTTTGGTAAGCGCAGCAGGCTTGTATCAACTGGATGGCGGGCAATGGGGCTTAAACGCTTTAAACATTGCTCAACACAAGCTACACCACACCCCAGTTCAAGCGTTTGCTTTGGGTGTGCTTTGTAACTTGTTGGTGTGTTTAGCGATTTGGTTAACGTTCAGCTCTGCTAACGCAATGACCAAAGCAATGATGACCGTGTTACCCGTTGCAATGTTCGTAAGCTCAGGCTTTGAACACTGTGTGGCGAATATGTTCATGGTTCCGCTAGGCATCACGATTCAAGCATTCGCACCAGAAAGCTTCTGGATGCAAATCGGCGCAACACCAGCCCAGTATGCAGACCTAAACGTCATGCAATTTGTCACCGCAAACTTAATACCAGTGACAATCGGCAACATCGTAGGTGGTTCAGTATTGGTCGGCTTAGCGAACTGGAGCATCTACCGTCGCCCACAACTTAAAGCAGCAAAAATTACCGCTATTACACAAACAACAGAAATTACGTCAGTTAAGGAAATTACTATGAACACAGCAACTACTATCAAGCAAATCATGAACACTCAACCAATTACACTGAGCGTAGAAATGCCAACATCAGTCGCGATTGATACACTTTTAGACGCGCAACTTGTTAGCGCTCCTGTTTGCGATGTTGAAGGTCGTCTAGTGGGTATCTTCTCTGTTCATGACGTAATGGTTGACCTTTGGTGCCAAGATTACATCCCAACTAAAGGCCAAAAAGTTGTAGACCTAATGAGCCGTGACGTTGTGGCAATCGACGCAAACGACAAGCTAGTGGACGTTGCTGAGTTCCTATGCATCGACAAAGAGCAACTGTACCCGACGACAAGCATGGGCTTCGCTACTCGCCTGACATCTCTTTCTCTAGAAGAGCGTGCAAAAGCGATGAAAGTAAGCCAACCACATATGCTTCCAGTGTTAGAAAACGGCGTAATGGTAGGTGTGTTGACTCGCATTGAAGTGATGCAAGCACTACGTCCAATCTACGGTGACCGACTAAACGTGGTTCCACAAGCTGAACTAGAAACGGCTTAACTAATCTTAAGTTGAACTATTAGGGATTAGTAGTTCAATTAGATAACTCAGTCATGGCAACGTTGACTGGCTAGAGGTAAACGGTGGCTTTTAACGTACTAAACGGTTTGACACAAAACAGACCTAAACGCGTTGCCATTTATCTCAATAAAAAAGGCGCAAAGTGAAAACTTTGCGCCTTTCTCTATTTCTAACTGTTGCTTTCTAAGTATCTATTTAACTTTTGGTGTTACATAAGAGATTGATACTAGTTAGCGATCAACAATAGCTAGATTACTTCTTTACACCTTCAACGTGTAGATCCATATCTACATAGCTTGAAGCGCCCATTACTGGAATGTTGAAGTCAGCAAGTTCTAGACGAGTTGTACCAACGAAACCTGCACGCTCACCGCCCCATGGGTCTTGACCAGCACCGATGAATTCAGCTTCGATAACGATAGGCTTAGTTACACCGTGAAGTTTAAGGTCACCCATTACTTCAAGTTTGCCGTCGCCTTTATCAACAACTTTCGTGCTGTTGAATGTCGCATCAGAGAACTTACCAGCATCGATGAAATCGCCGCTACGGATATGCTTATCACGTTCTGCGTGGTTTGAATCAAGGCTTGTTGTATCAATAGTTACGTTTACTTTTGATGCTTCAACGTTGCTTTCATCAAATGAGAAATCACCTGAGAATGTGTTAAAACGGCCTTGGATAAAGCTATAACCTAGGTGGCTAACTTTAAAGTTAACTGAAGCATGCGCACCTTTTGTATCAATCACGTAATCAGCGGCGTTCGCAGCGAAAGGCATTGCCATAGCAAATGCTAATCCTGTAGCGATAATTGACTTTTTCATTTTGAAGCTCCTATCATTTTTCGTAGCGTATCGTCTTTGTCGATAACGTGGTGTTTTATCGCCGCTAAGGCGTGCACTGATGCCATAATGATCAGTACCCATGCAGCATAGTAGTGAACCGTACCTGCGAGATCAGATTGGTTTGCAAACAGTTCGCCCATACTTGGTACAGTGAACCAATTGAATACCTCTATCCCGCGGCCATCTGATGTCGAAATCAAATAACCTGAAATAAACAAAACCGCTAAGTTGATGTACATGAAGCCGTGAGCGATCTTCGCTGCTGCAACTTCATAGCTTTTACCTTCCACTTTAGGTGACGCGGTAACTAGTTTCCAGACCAAGCGGATAACGGTAACGGCAGCCAAAAGAATGCCTACCGAGCGGTGATAGTCTGGCGCTGTTTTGTACCACTCGCTGTAATATGAAAGATCAACCATCCACAGGCCTACACCAAATAAGCCAAATACCGCGAGAGCTGAAATCCAATGCATCGCTCTTGCTAAAGGGTTGTAATTTCTAACGTTGTTGTCCATGCATCTCTTCCGAATGTTAACGAGTAGTGTAGTTTCGAAAAGCGTACCCTACACCAAGTTTGTGTAACATATTATTTACCAAGCTTTACATTGGTAACATCATTTCAAATTAAACGAGTTATTCAAATTATTTGAACAAGTTTGGGCTAAACGTTAGATTTCAACGATTTGTTCGATCTCGTAAAGCTCATCTGAGATATCTAACATTTTACGTTCCATGACTTTTTGAGCGTCTTCTATCCCTTTGTTGTAGTAAACCGCCCCAAACTTTTTACTTATGAAATCGACCAAGAATTCTGTGTCGAACTGACCAAGCTCCACATCGAGTTCATCCTGCAGGTACTTTTGGAGCGTATGAGTAAGCTCAGACTTTTGTTTCGAATCTAATTGAATGGTCATGAATGTTTCCAAATAAAGAGTAAGTAGATCAATTGTGATTTGCTGACTAGACTATAGTCGAGGTAACTAGCTAGAATTCCTCATAATTTAGAATACAGACCTGTAGAGCGCCAGTGCTATCCATAAAATCACTCAGCAATGGTTAATTTTGATAGAGAGATCAAGAACTCGCACTTTGACGATAGGTAACGGAACCGCAATTACCGTACTATTGCCCATCAATAAGATAGTAGCTGTGTATAAGGGACTTCATTGTTATTAGATCTAGTGATTAAAAGCGTTAATCAATTTCAAGACGATTGCCTAAAGCTCTGTGAACGCCACTACCCTACGGTGCACAATCAAGGGATCAGTGAGCACCATATAGGAAAGGCATTTGCTCGCCGAATGGAGCACACCTTCGTTAGCTTTAATCATGCAAGCAACATCAGCCCACTTGAAATGCTTTCTTCTGGCGAAACGCCTCGACACTTCCGAATATCTTCCGAAATTGGTACCGTTTGGATGATCAGTCATCATATGGTGAGCGCCGGGAAAACATGTCGTAGAAAGTTGATGTTGGACATCCATAATTGGCAACAAGAGTATGGATTTTCCATTCAACCCAATGACGTTTTGATCATTGTCTCCGACCATTGGATTAGCCGAAGTAAAAACAGTGGCGAATTATTGCATTGGTGGATGGGTGAACTCCCAGATGAGATCACCGAATACAGCCAACAAGGCATCACCCTAAGAGAGAGTGATTCTCAATTTGCTACTGACTTAAATAATAATTTTAAAATCAGCCCTTGCTTCATTAAATTTGGACACCCTTTAAAGCGGTCAGGAAATCAACAACTGGTTCGTAAATATCTGCAACTTTACGCAGTACTTCAATGGCAGTAAGAATACGGGTCAACTTTTTTAATCAGTCTTGAAAGTAAATAGTTAGACCTCCATCCCAATATTTTATAAAACCCAACTCAAGCCCTACCCAATAATCAATCAAAATTTATCTTCGATAAAATAATAACTTATCAGCTCATCGTTCATATTTTGAGAAGTAGATATCATTTATATGCAAACAGAGTTGTTTGTTAATAATGTAACTTTGACATTCCCCCATAACCTGAGGCTTTATCCTTACTTTCACCTGGTGTATTAGCGTTGAAAGCTTATATTGATTGGTGTTGATATGAGATAGATTACTCAGAGATTAAATTCACAATAGTCATTATTAATGGTGAATGATAAGTAATTTTAATGACTAATATCAATTATCATGCTGTTTTTTCGTTAATTATATTTATTTAAATATTGACTCTACAAATGAGTTTTTATTAATTGACAATTTACTTACACCTGTCAATATTGTGACAGCCGCGACATGTACGTCCGCCATTGAATAAGCCCTCTTTACTAGCGACTATGATTTTATCAGACAGAAGTGAATTTATTAGCTGTATATCCGTAGATGCTGATATGCAGTTTATTGCGAAATACCAAGACCTGACGCTTAGAAGCGTCTATCAACCTATATTCGACTCTTCTATGACTCAAATAGGTGTTGAGGCTTTGGTGCGCATTTCAAATAACAAAGGTGATATTGTTCGTCCTGATCACTTCTTCCATTCCGACGAAACCTCAAGCACAGACAAAATCAATGTAGAGAGGTTGAGTCGAGCGATTCATATCCGTAACTTCGCACAATCGACAATCCGTCATTTACATCTATTTTTGAACGTTCTTCCAAACGTTGGTGAGTTGTTTGCTGCAGAAAAGGTCAGCGATAGCTTGTTAGCTAAACGCCTTCACGAGCTTAATCTTTCATGCGAACAGATAGTGATGGAGTTGGTAGAGCTTAATGTAGAGAGTGAAGAACGTTTGAAAGACGCAGCCCATTCATTGGCGGAAAATGGTTTTCAAATCGCTGTTGATGATTTCGGAACACAAGCATCAACCGAACAACGCGTTCGTCACATTAACCCTCATATCATCAAGATAGACCGCTCGGTTATGTTGGACTTTGAACAAGGCGACACTCGAGAAATGGAGTTAGTACTTGATCTTGCAAACCAAATTGGCGCAAAGACAGTGATTGAAGGTATTGAAACCCAACAACAACTCGAAGCGATGCAGGGCTTAGGCTTCAATATGTATCAAGGCTACCACTTAGCCATGCCAAAGCCGATTGAGTTAGACATACGGCTAGCAATTTAGAATCGCCCTATTGTTCTTAAAGCCGCTTGCCCATTGAGTAGCGGATTTTTTAATGCTTGCCTATTCGTACCCTCTTACCGCTCTCACGTGTCAACACATTTCAGGACGGGACAACACGCATAAAAAACCCAGTCAAATTTGACTGGGCTGGCTTAAAAGAATCTGTTTTATATCATTCCCTAATAACCCGCAGTGGACGGTTTGATTCTATATAAAATAGCGAACATCACCGGTACTACTATTAGCGTTAGTACGGTAGCAAAGCCTAAGCCTGCCATGATGGTAATCGCCATCGAGCCGAAAAATGCATCGAATACCAAAGGAATCATACCCAAGATAGTCGTTAATGCTGCCATAGATACCGGTCGTACACGACTAATCGCACTGTCGACAACCGCTAAATATGGGTCTTTACCTGTTGATAGCTCACTGTTGATCTGGTCAAGCAGTACAATGCCGTTCTTCAAAATCATGCCGCTTAGACTCAATAAGCCAAGGAACGCTGTGAAGCTGAATGGCATATTGGTACCTAACAGACCAATTGAAACACCAATGATAGAGAGTGGAACCGTAAACCAAATCACAAGCGGCTTACGAACCGAGTTAAACAGAAGCATCGTGATGATAAACATCAGCAAATAACCCATTGGCAGTGAACCAAACAGAGATTCTTGCGCATCTTTAGAGCTTTCGTACTCACCACCCCAGCTAATGCTGTAGCCTTCTGGTAAATCTAATGCTTCTACCTTTGGTTTCACACGAGCAAACAGACTCGCTGGCGTTTCATCACCAAGAACATCGTGGTCAGCCAATACTGTTAGCGTACGTTTTCTGTCGCGACGCTGAATCAGTGGCTCAGACCATTGAAGCTCTACGCCATCAATCACTTGCTCAACTGGGATGTAAGTTTGTAGTGATGGGCTCCAAATCTTCACATTGTTTAGCGATTCGAAATCAAAACGCTCTTCTTCCGGTAAACGCGCCACGATAGGTAACATATGAGTACCATCACGCAGTAGGCCGATGTTGTAACCGCCAAACGCCATCTGTAATGTCTCAGACAAGTCAGTTTTTGAAATGCCTAGGCGACGAGCCTTAGATTCGTTGAACAGTGGTACAAGTTCTTTAGTGCGTTCACGCCAGTCATGACGAACATTTCGAGAGCCTGGATCGGCAAGCAAGATGTCTTCGACTTCAACTGCAATGTTACGCAGTACTTGTGGATCGGCACCGATAATACGCGCTTCAATTTTTGAAGCGGGTGACGGACCAAACTCAATCAACTTGAACTGGAACGTTGGTTGCTCAAATTCGTTCGCTAAGTCTTTGTCTAGCGTCTCTAACGCCTTAAACATGGTGTCGCGGTCAGTCGTTCTTACTTGTAACTGAGCGTACGCTTCATAGCTTTTCTCTGGTTGGTATGTCAGAGCGAAACGTTGCATGCCCTGCCCAACCGTTGTCGTTACAAACTCCACGTCGTCTTGCTGGCGAATGTAGCTTTCAACTTTTTCTGTCTGCTTGATCGTTTCACGAACATCGGTGCCTTCTGGCATCCACATGTCTACGTAAAACATTGGGGTATTTGACGGCGGGAAGAACTGCTGCTTCACCATACCAAAACCGACGACAGAAACTGCTAATAGAGCGACCATACTAACTACAGTAAGCCATCTAAATCGAAGTGCTACTTTCAGACACGCACCGAATACCACAAACAGGATGCCTTTGTATGGGTCTTCGTTCTCATCAACCTTGTCTTCTTCTTTAAGCAACATCTCGGCAAGGAATGGCGCTAGTGTTAGTGCAGTTACCCAACTCAAAAACAGTGAGAAACACAGTACCCAAAACAGTGAACCCATGAATTCGCCTGTCGCATCCTTCGACAAACCAATCGGTGCAAACGCTGTGATAGCGATAATGGTCGCACCTAACAGTGGCCATTGTGTTTGCTTGACGATGTCTTTCGCTGCTTGAAGCTTGGTTTTGCCTTTCTTCAAGCCCACCAAAATACCTTCAACGACAACAATCGCATTATCCACCAGCATACCCAGCGCGATGATCAGTGCCCCCAGAGAGATGCGGTGCAGTTCAACATCGTTGTAATCCATCAGGATGAAGGTACCGAATACCGTCAATAGAAGAACCAAACCGATGATCAAACCACTGCGTAAGCCCATTGCGAACAACAATACAATGATAACGATGGCTACCGCTTCAACTAGGCTGATTAAGAAGTCAGCCACAGATTTGTCTACTTCTTGCGCTTGGTTGTAGAAGTAATTCAGTTCTACACCCGCTGGCTTAATGCTTTCTAGGCGATCCAGTTCCGCATCCAGTGCTTTACCAATCTCAACCACGTTTACACCAGAAGAGAACGCAATACCCAAGTTGATTGCTGGTTTACCGTTGTACGTTAATACATTGCCCGGCTTTTCTTGAATACCACGAGTTACTTCAGCGACATCTTTCAAGCGAATCAGGTTACCTGTATCGCGACCATGAATGATCAGGTTTTCTAGTTCTTCAACCGTGCTTAAGGTGCCGTTTGGCTTGATCGTAAGGCTTTGACCATTCAGCATCACCTCGCCTGCCGATACCACACTGTTTTGCTGTGCTAGCAGTGACGTAACCGTCGACATATCTAGGTTCAATGCGGCTAAGCGTTCCAGTGACATCTCAACAAACAGTTGTTCTTGTTGGTCACCTGCAATGCTTACTTTACCGACACCGTCGACCAGTTCGATTTCACGCGTTAGGTAATCTGCGTACTGTTTGAGCTCAACGTAATCGTAACCATCACCGGTCAGCATGATCATCACACCAAACACATCACCAAAATCATCGATGATCTGAACGGAATTTACACCACTTGGCAGTGTTGGTTGTAGATCGTTGATCTTACGGCGCATTTCATCCCAGATCTGAGGCAGCTCGTCTGGACCGTAGTCCATCTTCATACTGACCATAATTTGGGACATACCGTTCGATGATGTCGAGGTAATCTTGTCGATGTACGGAAGCTGTCTTATCTCTTTTTCTAGTGGGTAAGTCAGCTCTTCTTCAACTTCCATTGACGTAGCGCCAGGGTAAGTTGAAATAATCATTGCATCTTTAATGGTAAAAGCTGGGTCTTCTAAACGGGATAGATTACCAAAAGACGTCACACCGCCAATGGCCAAAATGACTAGAAACAGCCAGCTGATTACTTTGTTCTTTATTGAATATTCTGCGATGTTCATTCTGCTTTTCCTGACAATTGGATTCCGTCACGGAGTTTTCTTAAATTCGAATTTACGAGTAGCTCACCTTGCTCAACACCATGAGCGATGAGTGCGCCTTGGCCACTGATCTTGTCGACTTCTACTTCGCTTTTGAATGCTTGTCCGTCTTCCATTTTCCACACATAGAACTGATTCGCTTCAGAGCCCGCTTCTAGCGTTGTCATTGGTAATTGGTAGCCTTGAACATCGCTCAGGCCCGCTTTCGCCATATCTACATTGACCGTAACGCTCGTGCCCGGCAGAATTTCACTTTCAGGCTGCTGCATCTGCATCCAAAATTCGTAGGTACGGGATTGTGGGTGCAGTTCACTGGTGTGTTCTAGATACGTCAGTGGATATTGGCCTGTGTGACCGCCAAAGGTCGCCTCAGGACGATAGGTATTTGAACGCATGTCTGGGCTAATTGACGCCAAGATCGAATCTGATACTTGAATTCGCACATACACCTTGTCGTTCTGGTACACACTCAGTAGTGTTTCTCCAGGCGTCGTATTTTCGAATCGTTGCTTATCGACAGTTGAAACTGTTCCTGAGAATGGCGCTAAAAGTTCTGTGTAACCTAGCTTGCGTTTTGCCGCCGCCAAATTCGCCGATGCGAGCTTGTAGTTAGCCGTCAGTTGGTCGTGTTCTGATTGCGATAACATTTCGCTGCCAAACATCTCAGTACCACGGGCCAACTGTTTGCTCGCCAGTTTGAATTGAGATTGAGCATCAGTCAGATCTTGGACGTACGTTGCGTTATCTAAGGTGGCTAATAACTGCCCTTTTTCGACATTGTCGCCCGCTTCTACTAATACTTGTTGAATCTCGCCTGCTAGCTTAAATGCCAAGGGAGTCAATTCAGCTGGCATCACCTGTCCATTAAAACTTCTGAACTGATTAGTAAGCGGTGCGCCAACTTCAAAGGTAGAAACCAACAAAGGTGGTTGTTCACGGTGAACAGCTTCATTGTTACAGGCTTGAAGTAACAGAACCGACGCGACAACAACTGATAATTTTGAAAGGTTCATTAAATACCGCCCTCACGAAGCCAAGCTTTTACTTGTTGTCCGTCTGATAACACATCCACACCCGCTTCAACGATAAGGTCACCAGACGACAATCCGTCGATAACCTTGCCTTGCTCATCAAGAAGGACTTGTACTTTAGAAATCAGTTGAGAGTCAGGGTTATAACGCCATAGTTCACCATGGGCTACGTCTTTGTTTAACCAAGCTGAATCCACAATACCAATGCCGTAGTCAGATTTACTTTTCTGAACTTCAACTTGCGCTGTCATACCAGAAAGTAGATTGATGCCTTCTGGCTTTTCGATAGACACAACCGCTTGGTAGCTGTTGGTATCTTCATCTGGTTGCGTTGAGATTTCTTTAAAGCGAGTCGGGATACGAATGCCGCGGTGGCTGTCCATCACAACCCACATGTTTGAGCTCGTTAGGTCTTGAATAGAACGGTCTTCAAGCTTTGATACTGGAATTGAAAACGTCACATCCATTTCACTGTGATTCAAAATATTCAGTACAGGCTGCTTTTCTGCGATCAATTGATATTGCTTTCCAAACACCATCGATACCACGCCATCGAATGGAGCAACTAAGGTAGTGTAGCCAAGGTTTGTTTTTGCTTGGTCCAACTCAACTTCAGCGGCAGTAAAGGTGTTCACGGCTTGGTCGTAGTAATCGGTACTGACCAGTTTTTTCGCATATAACTCAGAAGCTTGTTTGTATTGACTGTTCGCCAGATCAAATTTAGCTTGGGCTGCGTCAACGGCAATACGGTAATCCGTCGCGTCTAATACAGCTAACACCTGACCTTTCTTCACTTCTTGTCCCATACGAACATCGAAGGTTTCTATATCTCCACCCACTTGGAAAGAAAGTGCCGCACGGTCGGTTGCATCAACCTTTGCAATGAAGCTATCGAGATCAATATCAGTCTGTTGTGGGATTTCGAACAGCTTGACTGGCTTGATTACCTGCACATTTTCCTCTGACTGAACTTTGTCACATCCAGTTAGAGAGCCTGCGAGCAATAGTGCTGCAATAACAGCTCCCATGCGCTTGCTCGATATGGCATTGATCGACAAATTGAACTGCATGATGCCTCTCCGTTTAATTATTATGATTTATTACACAGGTGGGCAGTATATTTAATATTAAATAATTCTCAAGATTTACTTTCCACTTGTGCAGTATTTTTTATTTCAGTAAAAACAGTGTAGAATGTTGTAATCAGGTAATTATGTGAAATGAAGATGACCGAAAAGAAGCAAGGTAGAAGAAGTGCAAAAGACGCCGAAGAGACGCGTTTTTTGATCATGAGCGTTGCCGCAGACATGTTCTGTGACTTTGGCTACGATCGTGTATCACTGCGAAACATCAGTGAAAAGGCAGGCGTCTCGCATAGCCTTATCCGCCACCACTTTGGTAGCAAAGAAAAGATTTGGCATGCAATAAGTGATTGTTTACACGATTATTTTCAGTCTTACATCAGTAAGATTATGGAAGAGCTGCCAAAAGATGTTGCGCCAAATATCGCTATCTACCTGTTTAGCATGCGTCTGTTCACCAACATGATTCACTCACGTAGGCCAATGCAGCTTATTTCAGATTCTGTTCGCCAAGAAGACAACCTAGTTGATTACTTCATCGACAATGTCGGCGATGTTGAAAAAGAGATTAACGGGCTTGCCGCTGAGTACAATGCAGCTAACCCAGACAAAATGATCAACATTTACGAAGTTAAATGGCAAATGATCATGTACGCAAACGGCGCTGTATGCCTCACTCCCTTTATGGAAAGCACTTGGAATGAAGGTGATATGGTCACCTCACCCGAAGACGCCCTACTTAAGCATTGGCAGCTTTTCAACACGCAGATGGTCAGCAAGTTCAATATTGATGAAGAGTGGGCTCTAAATCCAACCTCGATTGAAGAGCTGATTTATGAAGTGCCATGTGAATGGAAGTGTAACCAGGAACATAAAGCTTAATCGGGTTCATAACCATTATGAGCTTATAAGATACAAAAACGCGCCGTTACAGAAGTCACTGTAACGGCGCGTTTTTATATGTATAGATCTTTAAACTGGAGCTTTGTACAGCTTATTAGCGACGTGCTTTACCGCGGTTTTGGTGAATCTTAAGCTTCGCTTTCATCTTACGTTTTTCTGATGAACGGCTTTTGCTGCGACCACCACGATCGGGCGCTAGATCTTTTTCAAGGCTTGGTTCAAAGCCCTCTAGCCACTCTTGAGGCAAGCGAGTATCAAGTAATCGCTCAATATCACCCAATAGGTAAGCTTCATCCTGACTCATCAAAGAGATCGCTAAGCCGCTGTTACCCGCACGGCCAGTACGTCCGATGCGGTGAACATAATCTTCTGCTTTAAATGGCATGTCATAGTTCACAACTTGTTCTAGCTGCTGAATATCAATACCACGAGCTGCCACGTCGGTTGCGATCAACGCACGAACTCTGCCTGACTTGAAATCGTCTAGGGCTTTTTGACGCGCACCTTGGCTCTTATCGCCATTGATTGATGCCGCTTTAATGCCGTCTAACTTAAGCTCTTTAACGAGAGCATCAGTGCCCTGCTTAGTCTTTGTGAACACCAACACTTGTTGCCAGTTTTTTGAACCAATCAAATACGCTAATAGCTCACTTTTACGCGACTTATCTACCGGGTAAACCATCTGTGTTACGGTTTCAGCGGTGCTGTTTTTTGGCGTAACTTGGATTTCACTTGGCTTCTGCATCATACGGTGTGCAATCGCTTTGATTTTGTTATCAAACGTTGCAGAGAAGAACAGAGTTTGACGCACTTCGTTCATGCGAGAAAGAATACGCTTGATGTCAGGCATGAAGCCCATATCTAACATACGGTCAGCTTCATCCAGTACCAGTACTTCCGTTTGGCTCAACATGATGTTTCTAGTGAACATGTGATCAATAAGACGACCAGGCGTCGCGACAAGAATATCTGCGCCACCGCGTAAGTTATCAGTTTGCACCTTCATGCTAACGCCGCCGTAAGCCACCACGACTTTAATGTCGGTGCCCTTTGCGTAGCTAGTTAAGTTATCGAAAACCTGTTGTGCCAATTCACGAGTTGGCACTAATACAAGCGCACGAACGAGCTTAGGGTTCGGAATAACGTTGTCTTTTGTCTCGATTAATCTTTGAATAATCGGTAAACCAAACGCAGCCGTTTTACCTGTACCCGTTTGAGCACCAGCCAGTACATCTTTGCCTTCTAATACCAATGGAATTGCTTGTTCTTGAACACTGGTAGGAGCCGTAAAATTAAGCTCAGACAACGTGGCAAGAAGATGCTCAGATAATCCTAGTTGGTTAAAAGATTTTGTAGATTCAGACATAGTATGATGCTCAAAGATTAAATAGGCGCGGATTGTAGCAAACCTGCATTACGCTGTTTACCTTTCCTTTTGATTTTTCTTCATTTGAAGCGCATTAAACTGCTTAGCTTCCTCTAAAACGTTGGGATAAAGCTCATTAAAGTGACACTGCAACGTATCATAGTGACGTTCGAGGTCATCGTAACATGCCTCGAGCATACCGAGCTTAGGCCTTCTCAACGCCATTCGCTGCAACACCACCTCTATAGATGACATGTCTTGATAGCTCTCTAACCATCTATGCTCAGCCATTTTCTGATGAACCATAACGAAATTTTCAGGCCAGTGTGGCTCTTGATGTTCAAAGATCTGCTCATGGCTATCTAAACAAAAACGCTCTAATGTCTGCTGTGAAAACTGATCCCAATGATTGGCTAAGCAGTGATCCCAAAATACATCGAGTGCGATAGGCGCAAAGCGTCGTGTTTGGTCTGAGAAAAGTGATTTTGCAGAACGAGATACATCATGACGATCAGTATAGCTATCAACAAATCGATGAAGCCTAATACCGTCAGAAAGGGAATCAGAATAGTGTTTATTAGGGTCGCCTTTAACAAAATCACCTAACAGGTTACCTGCTAAGTTGCTGTTACAGTGCTTGGCGATGTGAAGGTGTGCGAGAAAGTTCATTGAACCTCATTAAAGTATCGAGAACTAAGTAACATGGTAAACGTACTCGTTTATCTTCGCGAACTTTAATGAGGATAGTTTTGGTATGACGTGTGAGCGAATACGATTTGCTCAGTTTAGAATTGTTTGCTTTGAGAAGCTTTAGCTAAGAAAACTTTTAGCTTTAAAACGTTTCAGTTGAAACTGAATTAAAGATCTTAAAAGCTTAGTTCGAAGACTTGAAAAGCTCTTCTGCTAACTGTTTCACTGTCTGCTCATAGTCAGACAAATCAATGCCAATTTCCATAGCATCTAACAACTCTAGACTTTCGTCATTATAAGATTGGTCACTCATTGTGCCCCCTCTATTCCTTGATGTGGACATGATGTCCGATTAACTAGTGCACCATCTTGAACTTATATTATGTCACTTTGATGAACGCACTCTACTCTACCCATTCCATATTCATAGCTTAAAGCTACTCGCGATCATTAACGCTTTTTTGCGCTAAAGGGGTATACGCGAACGACATATGTACTGCCACCTTACACCAAGTACAACAAATTACTCTATAAATTTTGAAACCGATCATGGTCAAACGTTTGCTTTGCTCATTTGAATGCTGACACGCCCCTTTGTGTAAATATTAATTTACAGTGGATGTTTTTTATTACAATAAGAATTGCATTTGGAATTAAATTCAATCAGAATACTTCAAAATCGAGATATTCTTTGGGTTTATGCGCTTAAGCTAGAAGAATTACAATGAAAACACACCCTAACGTAAAGAATTATATACAATGAATAAATCAAAGGTTTTTGGTAGTACTTTGATCATTGCAGGCACAACCATTGGTGCTGGCATGCTCGCTCTTCCACTTGCTTCTGCAGGTATTGGCTTTTCAACTTCACTTTTCTTGATGCTGGGTTTATGGGCGTTAATGGCTTTTACTGCGCTATTAATGGTAGAGCTTCACCAATTCGCAGAATCTGACGCTACCCTACACACGTTAGCTCATACCATTTTGGGGACAAAAGGAAAGTGGATTGCGAGCTTCGCGGTGATGTTTCTTTTCTACGCTCTGTGTGCGGCATACATAGCTGGCGGCGGTGCGCAATTTAACCAACGAATTTCGGATATCGCGGGTATCGAACTTAATGCTCAAATCACCACGCTTCTATTTACCCTATTAGTTGCCGGCGTTGTTACGATTGGTACACACAGTGTTGATAAAGTTAACCGCGTTTTGTTTGGCTTAAAGCTTATCGCGATGGTTTTGGTACTCAGCTTCCTAGCGCCAAACATTACCTCTCAATACTTAATGAGCATGCCTTTACAGCAAGGCCTGATTGTTGCGGCTATTCCGGTTGTGTTTACCTCTTTTGGTTTCCACGGCAGCATCCCATCAATTGTTCGATACCTAGATGGTGACGTTCGTTCTTTACGTAAGGTAATGATTATTGGCTCGGCACTGCCTCTGGTTATCTACGTTTTCTGGCAAAGTGTTACTTTGGGCGTGATTAGCCAAGAGCAGTTGTTGTCTGACACAAGCTTGGGCGCGCTATTAGTCTCGCTATCGCAAACGGTTCATCAATCCAACCTAAGCGTGATCGTCGGTGTGTTTGCGGACCTTGCACTGCTGACATCTTTTATTGGTGTGAGCTTGGGCTTATTTGAATTCATGGGCGACTCACTGAGCAAGAAACTAGGTAACGCAAAACGTGTTAAGACAGCTGCTATCACCTTCTTACCGCCACTGGGGTTTGCCTTATTTTACCCACAAGGCTTCATCATGGCTTTAGGCTACGCAGCCATTGCACTTTCAGTGCTCGCGATTCTGTTACCAACAGTGATGGTCTACAAGGTTCGTTACACTGATTTCTCTGTCAAACCACAATCTTCAGAAGCCAGTTACCAAGTGTTAGGCGGTAGCAAAGCGTTGTTTTTAGCAGGTAGCGTTGGCGTATTTATCATTGCGATTCAAGTTCTTATTTCAGTAGGGTTACTGCCTTCTTTAGGCTAATAAACCTATACAGAACTAATTTACTTGATTCAGATCTCATAAATGACATATCACTATCATTAATTTTCACAATTAGTCGATTTAAGTCACATTTTTATTGAGGTCGGTTATTTAGAGTCCACGGTAAAGGATTTACCGTGGAGTTTTTATGAAAGAAGTACAATTTCGAACGATAGACAAACTGTTTATTAAGATGTCGATCAACGACAAGTTTTGGGTCATTTTCTTAATCTTTTTTGCCGCTCTGGCAAGCCTAGCTGGACTGAACTACGTCAACAAAATGGAACACATTGACGTAACTGCAAAACAGCAGGTCGAGTATCAACTGCAAGGCATTTTATCAGCATCAGATTCCCCGGCATCTGTTCGCTCTGTTAGCCAGCAAACTCGCGCTCAACAAACCACTATTTCAAATAATGGTTCTGTGACTGCCACAGCACTCGCACAAGATGGCAACTACTACTCACTTACCGTTTCAACTAACGATATACAGAATCAAAAGCAGCAAGCACTGTACACTTTATTACTGAGCTTCTTGTGGTGTGTGCCTTTTGGTCTTTTCTGTTACTGGGTAGCGACTTTCCTAGGCGGCGCACTTTGGGTTCTTTATTCAACGACTCAAAAGATTGGTGATGGTGACTTAACATCACGCCTTGGCTTCCACCCTGGCCGTGATGAGTTCGGCACGATTGGTTGTGCGCTTGACCGTTCAATGGACACGCTTAGTGAGTTAGTCAACAACGTAAACCACAGTGCAGCAACGCTAAGCGAAACATCGGCTTCTTTCGAAACTGAGATGAAGCGCAGCGAAACACAAATCATGAGCCAAAATGCCTCTCTAGACTCTGTAGCGACAGCAATGGATCAGATGACAGCTTCGGCAAATGAAGTCTCTAACATCTCTGCACGCTCAACTGAACAAACAGAACAAGACGCGCAGCAAATCAACGATAGCCACGCGAAGGTTCAACAGGCAATCTCGGAAATCACCACCCTTTCTTCTTTGATTGAGCAAACCTCATCTTCTGTTACTAGCTTGAATGTGAATACGAGCCAAATTAACGAGGTCATCACGACGATCAATGCTATTTCAGAGCAAACTAACTTACTTGCTTTAAATGCCGCGATTGAAGCCGCTCGTGCGGGCGAGCAAGGCCGAGGTTTCGCTGTTGTTGCTGATGAAGTAAGAACACTGGCAAGCCGCACTCAGTCGGCTACTGTAGAAATCCAAGCGATGATTGAACGCTTACAGCAAGAGAGCCAAAATATCGCGAAGATCACCGAACAGACTGTTGACCAAGCGCAAACCAGTAGCCAGTTGATTTCAAACATTGGTCACGACGTAAACTCGATTGCAGATTCAGCTCAAGCACTAATGGACATGAGTATCCAAATCGCAACATCAGCCGATGAGCAAAGTAACGTTGCCAATACGATTGCAGCAGAGCTTAACGATATTCGAAGCCAATCCGATGTGATTAAAGACGTGGCTCAGAATTCTTCAAATGGCGTATCTAGGCTAACAGAAGCGTCGGTTTCTCTATCTCAGACATTGGCACGCTACCGAACTTAAGGATCAACTGGTGAACTAGCGGCGTGAATTGAAAACAAACTAATGAGGACTCGTAATGGGTCCTTTCTTTTTGGCTTTTGTTTAATAACATTACAAGAACCATGGTCAATAACGATGACATTATCAATTACCATGAAGCAAGTCGCAAAGGAGAGATTAAGAAGTGTCAGAACTGTCTAATATTCGAGCTTAGGAGTAATCTAATTGAACGGGTCTTTTTTCGCTTACCCCCTTGCTGCAGGTGACACATAATGAATAAAACAGAAACACCAAACACCGACGACATTACATGCCCTTTATGCCAACACGACGAGTATCTGCTTTCAGAAAGTGGAGAAAAGTTTACTTGTGCATCTTGCGGTTTCCACACCAAACAATTTAGTAAGGTAGTCAGCCTTCAACTAAGCTCTACCCCACCAAAGCTGCAGAATTCGATATACCACCATTTGAGCAGTGCTTGCCATTAATCCAAACTGAAATTTCTTCTAAACTGTAGATATCCTGAGCCGCGAGTTCTGCTGAGTCGGCTTCGGGATCTACGATTGCTTCATCAATACTCGGGCGTAATCGAAACGATTGGATACCCGCGCGAACACCAGCCTCAATCCCTTTCAACGTATCATCCACGTAGATGCACTCATTTGGCAGAAAGCCCATGTTCATGGCCGTGTACATGATTAGATCAGGCTCTGGCTTCCAGCTGTTAGCATCAAAAGCTGAGAACACTTTGCCTTTGAAGTCGTCTAGCATGCCTGTCATCGCCAATGAAGATTCAACCCTAGATTTCGGTGCATTGGAAGCAATACAAAACTCGATGTCTTGTTGTTTGAGGAATTCAATAAGTTCGATAGCGCCATCCATCGGTTTTAAATGACGCTGGAACAGTGCTTGTAATTCATTGCGATATAACGGCTCAAGTGTATCAATCGAGATAGATAACCCAAGACGTTCTTGTGTATCCATTAAGATGTCGGCTAGCTTCCCGCCTTGAAAGTGCGCATAGCAGTCGTTGACGTTTAGCTCCGCTCCAAAGCCAGTGAAAACGTTCACCAAAGCTTGGCAGCACAGCTTTTCACTATCGATAAGTGTTCCGTCACAATCGAAAATCACACATTTAGTCTGTTCTAACCGCATAGGTATCTCACTCAGATTGAATCCAAGTTTTATCCTATAGTGTTCTTTCAATGCGCGAGATGATTGAGGTAACAGTTTGCAGATACAGGCTTATTTCTCTTCGCGAAATATGGAGTTGATCACTTTATCGCTCAGCATAAGCAACAGTTTTCATCAAATGACCCCAGATTCTACGAAATCAAAGACTGCGAGGTTTACATAAGTGACTCAATTTCAGGGGAAATATAAATCACTACTTCCTAGCCGGATCGTGGTGAATAGATAAAGAAGCCAAGACGTATAGGCCACTCAGATAAAGCAACGGTTAGCTAACAACCGACTCTTCTAAGACCTTAGCTTCAAACGAAGGTGAAGACGCATATTCTATAGTTCCAGTATCGGGATACGAATCTCGGATAGCGACAAACTCGGGTAAGTGTTTCAGTAGCAATTTAGTCAGCTGAGGATCAAACTGGTAGCCACACTCTCGCTCGAACAAATCGACCACCATCTCTAACGGCCACGGTTCTTTGTAGCAACGTGCACTAAGCAGCGCATCAAACACATCGGCTACGGCAGTGATACGAGCAAACAGGTGTATTTCATCACCCACTTTTCCATTCGGGTATCCAGCACCATCCCAACGCTCGTGATGTTCGTTAGCAATGATTGCCGCGAGGTTGGTAATATCACCCGCTCCGCTCTTTAGTAAGTTATAGCCAGCCGTAGTATGAAGCTTCATCACCTCCCACTCTTGGTCGGTTAATTTCCCAGGTTTATCCAAGATTGATTCAGGGACTGAAATCTTACCCACATCGTGCATTGGGCTGATGATCTCAATCATCTCGACCTCGCGATGGCTCAAGCCACGATACTTAGCAAGCAGTGCAGACAACTTGGCTACACGCTTAACATGATTACCAGTTTCGCCAGAGCGGGTTTCAATTGCCTCTCCGAGAACATGAATCATATCCTTTTGGATATTCAAGGTCTGTTTCTGAAGCTTTAAGATTCGTTTGTTCTTATTCGCCAACTCTTTCTTTTGGCGCAGAGTGACAAATTGCATCAAGATGATCAGGCTCAAACCCGCAATCACCATCGACAGCCCCAATAACAACTGGAAGTTTTTGCGAATAAAGGATGAAGGCTCGTTAATGAAAACCGCTTCGTCAGGTAACGCGTTTCCACTAATCCCGTATCTCTTCATTGCAGGGTAATTGAATACAAAACGTTTGTTGTCTCCGGGAGTTAACGGTGTAGTAAAACCAAGTGGAAGGTATTTATCCAACGCATCGACGGCCTGTTCACCCATGCTTTGTGAGTGATTAACGTAACCACCGAGTACATCACCCGAAATATAGAACTGCCATAAAGCAAACACCGGAGCAGCACTCGCTTTTGACAACGTATCCGCAATCTCTTGGTAAGTGTGATAAACCCCTTGCTTTAACTCGGTGTTGTAATGACTGAGCAATACCGCATCGTCCGCAGAGATCCCTTCCAAAAATTGGCTCGTATGCTCCAGCGACAAGTCGCGAATTTCTACGAGATTGATATTTGAAAATTCAGCCATCATTTTGTTCATTTCTTTATGAATCAATTCAGACGTGACACTGTAATCATTTACAAAATAGAGATTCTTTAGATTAGGTCTTAATTTGGAGATCAGCTTAATATTAACGTCTATCTGATCGTTCTCGTAAAGCACAGTTGCTCTGTCAGACACCGCGTACATGTCGGTGCTGAAATCATTGATGCCGGCTGCAACGACAGGTGTGGAGCGATCAATCAAATTAGGCAGAGATTCAAGAAAATTGGCTGCGTTATCGTCCGTCGCAATTACGCCATCAAATTTATAACCTGCATACTTCGCACGTAAGTAGTTCGCGAGAGAGTCGTAATACTCTGGGCTGTGGACACGCTTTGAATCCAAATACTCTATTGAGAGTTTAACTTCGGTTTGAGACTGACTGAACGCACTGTCTATCCCTTTTTGGAAGTCAGCAGTCCATTGATAAGAAGGTTCGTATGAGTGTAAAACTAGGATGCGTTTTATATCCCAGTAGTTAGCAAAGCTGAGTGAAGAATAAGCGCTAACACACAATACAGCGATTGATATCAATAGCTTGTACATACAATACCTTTTAAATAAGACGGGGTATTGTACTTAGATTAACGCTTTGTCAAAGAATCTTTAGTTCTCGATCCACACTTTATCGCAAGAAGCATGATCTTGTGCCCAAAAATCGTGTAACTGCTTAGCAAAGTTGTTGATACTTTGACCATTTTCAGCAACGACATCCGAGATCAATAGGGAACCATCCGCTTCTGTGACGATAGCGCTCGCCACAACTTCACCGTTTTGAGTACCAATATATAATACATGATCGTCAGAAAGCATAATTTGGCTCAAGAACTCAAGCATGTGTGCCCTTTCGATTTCATCTTGGTAAACGCTTGCTTGGTTGAGTGAAAATAGCACGGTCAATTTATGGAAATCGACTTTATGCAGTTCATCAATTTGGGAAGGAGTTTGATCTTGTGCTAGGAGTTGGTATGTCTTGGATGGAAGTTTGCTTTGATAAAGTTCACGGCCGAGGAGGCTCTCTTTTGCGGGGTAAGCAATATCGAGCTGACTAAATAGCCATTGGTTTTTCTTGTGTGCAATTTCAGGTATTTCGTTATTCATTCTTTTAGTACCTACGGTTAGTATCCCCAAATATCGCAGTTATTTGGAAGACATACGGTCGGCTGAGGTGCCGAGCTACAAGCAGAGAGCATACAGAGCATGACCAAGGCCAACAAGTACTTTAAATGCTTCATATTTTTCATTATCCAACAACATCCTTTAAGAACTTAACGAAAAGCTCTACACTCGTATCCAAGCTTTCAATATCCTTATAGTAAACAGAACTATATAAATAAAAAGGACTTCTTATGAAAAAAGCCTTAATAGCAGCAGGTATCGTGACAATGTTAGCTGGCTGTTCGGACAACGAGGTTGGCGACGTCTCACTGGGTTTCTTCACAATGAAGGATATCAAGATGTCTTCATTAGATGACGATAAGATCGCGGGTGTTACCTGTCATATCGCATCAATCGAAGCAAACCTTAGCCTTTCTGATCCAAGTGATAGCTCTATCTCTTGTCGTCAAACAGGTGAAATTACACCAGAAATGATTGCTCAAATAGACAAGAGTAAGTCTGGCGAAGTGGTATTCAAGCAATCGAAAAGTATCTTCTTTAAAACAATGAAGGTTCGTCGTATCTACGATGCAGAGAATCAGTCGCTGCTCTACTTGTCTTACACCACCAAAGAAACAGAAGGTAGCTTCAAACACAGCCTTTCAACTGTTCCACTATGGGGTACAGAGGCTTACGTTGATCCAGCGACGTTAGTACAGCCAACCGAGTAGTTTCAAACATATAGTTAGTTGAATCACCTGTACAGACATTGTGCAGGTGATTCAAAATGTAATAAAAATGAAAGAAACAGAAACAAAATGTGATATCATGCGGCAAAATTTTTTCACTGTATTTTTCATATGAAGTTTCCTGGACAGCGTAAATCTAAGCACTACTTTCCAACTCACGCACGTGATCCGTTGGTCAACCAAATTCAACAAACGCCTAAGCTTCACCGCGCAACGATTGTGGGTGTTGGCCAAACGATTGTTGATATCGAAGCCCGTGTTGACAACGAGTTCCTAGAAAAATACGAGCTGAGTAAAGGTCACTCACTGGTATTGGAAGAAAGTAAAGCAGATGCGCTGTATGAAGAGTTAGTTGAGCGCGGTTTGATCACGCATCAATATCCTGGCGATACTATCGGCAACACACTGCACAACTATTCCGTACTTGCGGACAGCAAATCTGTCCTGCTTGGCGTAATGTCTAAGAAGATTGAAGTTGGCTCATTTGGTTATCGTTACCTTTGCCGCACTTCTTCTCGTATGAATCTAAACCACCTTCAAACTGTTGATGGTCCAATTGGTCGTTGTTACACGCTGATTTCTGAAGATGGCGAACGTACGTTTGCAATCAACGAAGGCCACATGAACCAACTTCTTCCAGAAAGCATTCCTGAAAAAGTCTTCGAGAAAGCTTCTGCATTGGTTGTGTCGTCATACCTAATGCGTGGCAAACCTGAAGATCCGATGCCAAAAGCGGTACAAAAAGCGATTGAATACGCGAAAGCGCACAATGTGCCTGTTGTACTAACACTTGGTACTAAGTATGTGATCGAAGGCAACGCTGAATGGTGGCAAGAATACCTGAAAGAAAACGTAACCATCGTCGCGATGAACGAAGATGAAGGTGAAGCGCTAACGGGTGAAAAAGATCCTCTATTGGCTGCTAACAAGGCACTTGAGTGGGTTGACCTAGTTCTATGTACTGCAGGTCCTATTGGTCTATACATGGCAGGTTACACTGACGAACCAGCGAAACGCGAAACCACACTGCCATTGTTACCGGGTAACATCCCTGAGTTCAATAAATACGAATTCAGCCGTGCGATGCGTAAGCAAGACTGTAAAGACCCAGTAAAAGTGTACTCTCACATTGGCCCTTACCTAGGTGGCCCACTTGAGATTAAGAATACCAATGGCGCTGGCGATGGTGCACTTTCAGCACTACTTCACGACATGGCAGCAAATAGCTACCACCACGTGAATGTACCAAACTCAGAGAAACACGAGCACACTTGTCTAACTTACTCTTCACTGTCTCAAATTTGTAAATACGCAAACCGTGTAAGCTACGAAGTGTTGACTCAGCACTCTCCTCGCCTTTCTCGTGCATTACCTGAACGCGAAGATAGCTTAGAAGAAACATACTGGGATCGTTAATCGACCATATTAGGCAGTTACCTCTTAAAGGTTAACGCCAAGTGAGATTACCCATTCCTTGAAGGGCTGCTATATGCAGCCCTTTTTGTATTCAACACCAATATAACGGCAGCTGAAGTTAATCATATCGAATATTTTGCTCGTTTAAGATTTGATCTCGCGCAATGACTCTTTAGATCTGTTATCTTCCAGCACATAATTCGTGTGGTTTGCCTTTACTTGGCAAATTTATACAGTACTATCGCCACGCAAACGTTTACGTACCACCTTTTCGGTTCTGATATAAGGATCAAATATGCTGTCTGATATTGATATTTGTCGCTCTACTCCCCTTAAAAACATCAGTGAGGTTGCCAAGCAAGCTGGCCTGCACCACAACGAACATCAGCCATTAGGGCAATTCAAATCAAAAGTGTCTCTCACATCACTTGAACGCCTCGCCAACCAACAAGATGGTAAATTAGTCGTAGTCACGGCGATCACACCGACACCTCTTGGTGAAGGCAAAACCGTCACTACTATCGGATTGGCACAAGGCCTCGCAAAGATTAACCAATCGGCCATGGCCTGCATTCGCCAGCCTTCAATGGGTCCGATATTTGGCGTAAAAGGCGGTGCTGCGGGTGGTGGTTACTCTCAAGTAGCCCCTATGGAACAATTAAACCTGCATCTGACAGGCGATATTCATGCTGTTACGGCCGCTCACAACCTCGCCTCTGCCGCCATTGACGCACGTTTGTATCATGAGCAGCGTGAAGGGTTAGAAGCCTTTGAAGCGCGCTCAGGCTTAAAAGCACTGGATATCGACCCAAGCAGAATCGTTTGGCGACGTGTACTTGACCACAATGATCGCGCATTACGCATGATCACGGTTGGCAAAAACGAAGCAGATAAAACAATTAACGGCTTTGAACGCGAAGATGGATTTGATATCTCAGCCGCTTCAGAGCTAATGGCCATTCTTGCTCTAGCCAATAACCTTCAAGATTTGAGAAAGCGTATCGGACGAGTGGTACTTGCTTACAACAAACAAGGCTTGCCGCTAATCGCAGATGACTTCAACGTTGCAGGCGCAATGACCGTAACCATGAAGGATTCTATTGAACCAACATTGATGCAAACCCTTGAAGGCGTCCCTACCCTAATTCACGCCGGGCCTTTCGCGAACATCGCACATGGTAACTCTTCAATTATTGCCGATAAGATAGCGTTAAAACTGAGTGACTTTGTTGTGACCGAAGGTGGTTTTGGCTCAGACATGGGTTTTGAGAAAGCATGCAACATAAAAGCGAAAGCGTCGAACAAAAAGCCCGATTGCGCTGTGGTTGTTGCAACATTACGTGGATTAAAGGCCAACTCTGGTTTATACGATTTGAGACCGGGCACTCCATTACCAGATTCAATTTTTAATGATGACCAAGACGCGCTAATTGCAGGCTTTGAGAACCTAAAATGGCACATCAACAACGTTAAGCAATACCAAGTGCCTACAGTTGTTGCGATTAACCGATTCCCACAAGACTCAGCGCAAGAGCTCGATGCTTTGAAGCAGATGATCACCGACTTCGATCCAAGCGTTAGCGTTGAAGTAAGCGAAGCATTTGGTCAAGGTGGCGAAGGGGCAACTCAACTGGCTCACGCTGTAGTAAAAGCTTGCCAAAAACAGAGTGAATTTAAGCCTTTGTATCACTCAGAGCAAAGCCTAGAAGAAAAGCTGATGGCAGTTGCTGAAGTTGGCTATGGCGCGGCAAGTATTTCGCTATCTCCACTGGCTAAAAAACAGCTGGCTGAATTCAAACTTCATGGCTATAGCGACCTATCGGTTTGTTTGGCAAAAACACCACTATCAATCTCGACAGAAGCACACATTAAAGGTGCACCAACCCAATTTGACGTGCCTGTTAGAGAACTAAAATTGTGTGCTGGTGCTGGCTTTATTTACGCGTTGTGCGGCAATCTGATGACCATGCCAGGCTTGCCTGACAAACCGGCATTCATGTCGTTAGATATTGATAGTAATGGAAATATCGTTGGCCTAAGCTAGCTGCCCTTAGTTAGATAATCGGCAATTAATCGCGATTAATTTAGCTTAGGTTTCGGAGCAGTGTTCTATATTGAGTAATCATTTACTAACGAAGTGATTGCTCAACAATCAAGCTTAAATGCAAAAAGTTGCACTTAAATCGTAGTTATATGCGAATCTTGTCTTAACTTCTCGGTCAAGATCACATTAAAAACCCTATAAAATATATAGTATTGCGCTGATTCTTTGAGGACAGTGATGAATACAAGTATAAAAAAACTAGTCAGCCAATTTCTATGTACCATCTTTGCCCTAGGACTAGTCCCTGCCCTCTACATCAATTCTGAACTTGACAGAATTGATGCTCAGCACACTCTAAATATTAAGCAGTCTAGCCAAAATCAAATCGAATACAGCTTTCATGAACTCGCTGTTATTGTTGAGCAAATCTCTAACTCTGTTCCTTCAATCGCCGACTCTCAAACACTACTCCGAGCGATTCGAGAACCTTCTATTATCCATAAAGAAACCCTGCAAGATCTTTGGGTGATGTTAGCTCGTGGCCAAAAATACTATTCTCAGCTTCGTTACCTCGATCTAGCTGGCAACGAAGTGTTTCGCGTTAATTATAAAGACAATCAAGCAATCGTGGTTCCAGATAGTGAACTGCAGAACAAGTCTTCGCGTGATTACTATGAGGTACTACAGCAATTAAAGATTGGTGAGATTAGCTCTCGCGGTATTGATCTTGAAGTCGAAAACGGAGAGATCGTTCGCCCTTTGATTCCAGCACTACGCATTATGACGCCAGTCGCTGAAAACAACCGCATTATTGGTTACTTCATCGCAAACCTGAACATGCTTGAGATTTATAAGCGCCTTCACTATCAAATTGGTGCATCTTCTGCTGTTCCTATTATTCTCAACAAAACCGGACACATAATCATGGGGCCGGATCCTACGGAATCTTTCGGACATGTAATTGAATCACGTTCAGAGCAGACTTACGCAAAGTTATACCCTGAGCTTTGGACTGCGATTCAAGACAAGACATCTTCGAGCTATTTCGATGGTGAGAACTGGTATTTTCATTCCGACATCAGCCCTAAAATCAAACAGTTTGAAGGCCCTATTTACATGGTTCTTCACATTGAAAATCAGCAGTTCAGCAGTCAATACCGACAAGAAAAACAAGCGATCGTCGTTCAGATCATCACCTTGTCTTTCTTGATTTCGATGATCTCCGCTGGCTTCGTATTGTGGAACAGCAACCACAAGAAGAACAGTATCGAGAGCCAACTTGCTAAGGCCGCAATGAATGGCATGTCTGCCTTGGTGATTACCGACAGAAACAACCGAATCATCAAAGTAAACCAAGAGTTCACCCGTGTGAGTGGCTACGAGTTAGAAGACGTAAAAGGCCGCCAACCGTCCATGTTTGCCTCTGGTCGCTACAACGAAGAGTTCTACATCAAGATGTGGAGCATCATCAAAGAGAAAGGCATGTGGGAAGGCGAAGTGGTTAATCGTCGTAAAGACGGGTCTTTGATCACGGAAATATTGCGAATCCAAACCATTAAAGACTCGAAAGACGTGATTCAGTTTTATGTCGCTTCATTTGTGGATATAAGTAAACACAAAGAGCTAGAAAACAAACTGAGAAACCTGAGTGAAAAAGATGCCTTAGCTGGGTGTTGGAACCGCCGTAAATTCGATCTTGAGCTGCGAGATGAGTGCTCTCGTGTTAATCGTTACCCTACTCGCGAACAGTCTTGTTTAGCGATTTTGGACATAGACCACTTCAAACGCATCAACGACAGATTTGGTCACGATTATGGAGATCGCGTCATTCAAACCGTTGCTCAAGTATTACAACGAGAGTGCCGAGAAACTGATTTTGTGGCTCGTATTGGTGGCGAAGAGTTTGGCGTTATTCTGCCTCATACCACAACAGAAGAAGCTGAGTATGTACTTAACAGATTGAGAATCGCAGTCAGTATTGAGCTCGATAACGTGGTGACGGTCAGTGGTGGAATTACCAACCTGACCAACGACCCTGCTCTTAACTACAAGTGCGCCGATTTAGCACTTTATGAAGCCAAAGCAGCAGGTCGAAACAGTGTGTGCCTGTTCCTAGACAGCGAAATGAGCGAAATCGCCTAACAGAAAATCAGTATTGTTCCGCTAGGCTATTAGTTTGGCGGTTTAACAACCCAATCCTTGCAATCAGCTTGGTGCAGGATAGAACTCTAGTTTGTTCCCCTCTACCACTAGAATACAATCCATGTTCGCAGCATGAGCAGCCTGCTTACCTAGGTTCGTATCTTCAAACACAACACACTGCTTTGGCTGCAAACCCATACCAAAACACGCATCTAAGAAAGTATCCGGATTTGGTTTGTGATTCTTAACGTCTGTTGCTGTCACGAGAATATCGAGCTTACTCAAGATCTCTGTCTTATCCAGTAACTGTTCGGCACTTTTACGTTGACTGCCCGTTCCGACTGCAATCTTCTTGTTACCCAGATGCTCTAACAACAGAGAGTGAGTACAAGGGATAACGTCTCCTTTGTCTTCGATAGCCGCAAACGACGCCATTTTAAACGTAGAAACCGCTTGTGGGTCGAGCGATAAACCGTATTTGCTGTTCACCTCACCGGCTATCTTATAACTCGGCATGCCACCTAAGCTATGCAGCCAAGACGCTTCAAAATGAAAGCCAAACTCTTCAGCCGTTCGCTCCCACGCCTTTACATGTGCAGGCATTGTATCGATCAACGTACCGTCCATATCAAAGATTAATCCTTCATATGCCGTTAAATCTATTTTCATCACTACTACCACTCTTAAATAAAGTTACTGATACCATAACCAATATTCAGTATCATGGCGCCATATTACCGTTCAAAATGGATGTTTATGTTACAAATATCTAACTCTGTTTCGATTCAAGACTGGGAACTCCAGTTAACAGCGATCAGAGCACAAGGAGCCGGCGGTCAGAACGTCAATAAAGTATCGAGCGCGATACATTTACGTTTTGATATCAAGCACTCTACCCTACCTGACTTCTATAAAGAAAAGCTCCTCGCACACAAAGATAGCCGCATCACCAAAGACGGTGTGATTATCATTAAAGCGCAACAGTATAGAACTCAGGAACAAAACCGAGATGATGCTTTAGTGCGCTTGAAAGAATTGATCTTGGAAGCGACAAAGGTTCAAAAAGTAAGACGAGCAACTAAGCCGACGCGTGGCTCTCAGAAAAGACGTTTAGAAAGCAAAAAACAAAGAAGCACCACCAAACAGCTGCGTGGAAGAGTGAGCTGATGGCTTCATGCCCTCAGAGAACACATTACCCTAGAAGTATCTGTCAATTTGACTAACGAATCGATCTATTACGCTGTTTATTTGAAAGAAAGACTACTGCTTCTTTTTGACCGACAAAATCAGCTTGATAAACAACAGGCGCTCTTCGCTGGTCAGCAGACGACTGACCGCAGCTACATCTTCCGCTGTTACTTGTGATGCGCCAACAATATCAAGCACCACATCCAAATCCGTCACTTTTAAGGTTCTAGTGATTGAACGATACTGAGACATCTTGATGTCCGCCTCTCCGCGTTCAATCCTTTGATAGGTTTTTAAGCTCATTCCTGCACTCGAGGCTAACTTTTCTTGAGACAAGTTGGCTTGTTTCCTACGCTCAATCAGCGCCAATATTATGGGTTCTTGTGACATAAGCTCATCCTCAAAAGACAGTTATGTCCTAAATTCAGCAAGAAGCAGACCATATTGACTTGTGATGGTTTACATAAGCCATCAAAGGCATATTATTCGCTTGATAAAACCGTTACGTTTCATAAACCTTCACACTGATATCAGTTGTGAACGTACAGGCTAGGTAACTTGAGTATTCAAGTGTTGGGAAATAATAAAAATTGCATATTGCGAATAAGAAAGACGTCAAATTGGAAATTGCGAATCGCTATACATTGGCATTACCTTGCATTAGTCACGCATTAGAATCAGACAATCCCCGCCCAGAAATTATTGCAATACAACATAAGCTACTCACGTACAAAGAGGTGTTGCTGCACGGGAACATGTTGGAAGGTAAGGAATTAAAGCAAGCTTTTTCTGCATTGAACGAAAATGAAAAAGGTGTGGCTCAAGGTGGGATTAAAAGCATCAATGCTGCGATAAAAGAGATGGATGAGATTCTAGAAAGATACAGCCGTAAAGCGGTTATCGAGCTGAGTAACTAGTTCTACAAGCAACTAACCAACTGCACACCTGCAAAAGTAAAAAATAAAAAGTCGACGCTATCTTTAAATAAAGCGTCGACTTGTTCAAAACATTGAAGATCTAACGTTTAACTGCTTTTCTAACACCAGCAATCAACATCAGCATCCCTAGCAAACCAAATGAAATACCTCCGCCACTGCTACCAGAGCCAGTTGACGCACTTGTCCCAGCAACAGCAACTCGTTTTGCCTCTGTCGCGGTAAACTGGACAGTTTCCGTGCTATCATTTACCCCTTTAGTTACATCCGTAATCCAATCTTTATAATCATATACCTCTGTAAATACAGATGTTACGCCGATGTCATCACCGCAAGTAGTCGGCCCAAAACTCGTTATACCGACCTGTTCATATGTAGAGCCATTTTTCCAAAACACCGGACCACCAGAATCGCCTTGGCATGTACCCCCGTATAAGCCATTATTCGGTCCGTTACCGTTGAAACAAATTTGTTTATCAGTGACTAACGGACCGAAAACAGCTTTACAATTAAGAGTATCAACATATGTCAGGTCAACTTGTTGTAGCAATGTCGTACCATCAACATCAGTCTCGATGTCACCATGGCCAACTGCAACGAAATCATTCGCAGCATTAAGGTATGTATCAAATTGAGGGATAACAGTTTCAGCTGAGGATTGAAGGTTAAGAGAAGCTTCTAACTTTAAAATCGCAATATCATTTCTTAATAGTTGATTGATACTGTTTGAATAATCCGTTCGATAATACACCTCAGATACTCGTACTTTCTGGATGCTACCGTTAGGGAATAGAGAAGTATCTTCCAATTGAGGAACAACTACCGTGAAAAGTTGAGCATTCTCATCACCATAAATACAGTGTGCAGCAGTCAGTACATGATAGTTATCTAAAATTGTTGCACCACAGTAAGGGCCTGTTGAGTAAACACCGTCATAATCAATACGATCGATGAACAAGCTGGCCATTGAAGGGAAATCGCTAACTGATGCATCGCTGCCATTAACAATATAAGGTGTCACAGTCGCGTCAGGAGAAACTTCGACCGAGTTTTCTGTCGCCATAACACTTGATGTGTAAATCATTGGCGCTAAAAGCCCTAAAACGGCTTTACGAACCGGACTCATTGTATGGTTTACGTTCATAGTTAACTCCTTGTAACCCCTACTACTTATTTACAAAAATGATGAATCGTCACCATAACACGTCACAATCGTGATTATAGTAAGTATTTGTAACGATATCGCCACATATCTCATTTTATAAACGAATTTTAAGTAACCGTTGTTAGTGGGTAACGTTAAAAGCAATACGTTACCAAAGACATACGCTACCAAAATCAAAAAAGCCTACCGTTAGGCTTCCCAATAAAGAGAAGCAAACAATAGGCTTTCATTTAGCTTAGTGGTTTCTCTTAAAAGAGATTAGCCACGATAGTAACGCTGAGGTACGAATGGCATTTTTTCTACTGTCATTGGTAGCTTCTTGCCACGAACTTCAGCGAATACTTTAGTGCCAATAACCGCTAGGTCAGTACGAACGTAAGCCATAGAAACAGGCTTGCCCGCGTTAGGACCCGCAGTACCACTTGTTACAACGCCAATCTTGTTGTCTTCAGCATCGAACAGCTCAGCGCCTTCACGTACTGGTGCTTTAGTCTGACCAACAAGACCAACACGCTTGCGTTGAACGTCTTTAGTCGCGATTTGCTCAAGGATGATATCAGCGCCAGGGAAACCGCCTGCACGTTCACCGTCAGTACGACGCACTTTTTGGATACCCCATAAAAGGCTAGCTTCTACCGGCGTTGTTGTTGTATCTAGATCGTGACCGTACAGACATAGACCACACTCAAGACGAAGTGAGTCACGAGCACCAAGGCCAATCCACTCAACTTCAGCTTCTGAAGTTAACTTACGTGCTAGTGCTTCAGCGTGGTCGTTCGGTACTGAGATTTCGTAGCCATCTTCACCGGTATAACCACTGCGGCTTACGATGCACTCTACGCCGTCGATATCGACTTTTTGAACATCCATGAACAGCATGTCTGCAACGCTTGGTTGGAAACGAGCCAGAACTTCAGACGCTTTCGGACCTTGAAGTGCTAATAGAGCGCGGTCATCAATCACTTCCATTTTTACGTCTGCAGGAAGGTGAGCCGTTATGTGGTCGATATCTTGTGTTTTACACGCCGCGTTCACAACAACAAATAGGTGATCGCCAAGGTTAGCAACCATAAGATCATCCATGATGCCGCCCTGTTCATTAGTAAAGAAGGCGTAGCGCTGCTTACCAGAAGGCAGGTCGATAATATCTACTGGAACCAGAGATTCTAAAACAGCGGCTGCATTTTCACCGTGTAGACGCAGTTGCCCCATGTGAGAAACATCAAAAAGACCAGCAGCGTCACGAGTGTGCAAGTGCTCTTTCTTTACACCTAGTGGATACTGAACTGGCATGTCGTAGCCAGCAAAAGGAACCATTTTTGCGCCGACTTCAACGTGAAGTGCATGCAGAGGTGTTTTTAGTAAGTCTTGATTAGCGTGTTCTTGAGTCATTTTATTCTCCATGAAGCGTTGCAGGCTTTCCAAATCGAATCTGCCGCTTATATCTCTATTTAGAGTCGCCTCTAACGATATGGGTTAACGTTAGAAACAGTAGATAGTAAAAAGTGATGTCTTCTATATAGGCTTTTATTACTAGCGATATAAAAAGAGGCTTCTGTATAAAAGCTATACGACTCACTTTCTAAGAATTCACTTCAGTAAACTTCAATCAACATGAGTAAACCGTGTTCACTATAGTAAACAAGCCTGAGTCAGTTTTACACCCTTAACAAGATTAAAACAGCTCAAAATGTGATATTTAACAATTTAAAAACAACTTTCAGTCGCATACAAAAACGCGATATTGATGCTTTTCACACCAACATCGCGTCTTTTGGCAAACGTTAGAAACAAAAGCAAACGTTTGTATTCACTATAAGAAATTCTAACTTTGTTAACTTATTTTGCAGTCACCCACAAAATCAGTGCATCTTCTGTACTAGTAGAAATCAACATATGCCCCATGTTGGCGTCGTAATACATGCTGTCACCTTCGCTCATGGGTACCGGCTCATAGAATTCTGAGTAGAACATCACATCACCAGAGATCACCATCAAGAACTCCTCACCATCGTGGCGAACCCAATCGTTATACTCTTCAAAGGTGCGTGCTCTCACTCGGCTCTTGAACGGCATCATCTTCTTATTCGAAAGTTCTGTCGCGAGCAGTTCATGCTCGTAAGTCGGAGTTGGGTGAGGTTTGCCCTGACCTGCTTTAGTTAAGTCACGACGTCCTGTGGCAACCTTTTTTCTTGGTGGCTCAAAGAGTTGCGGCATATCAATTTGCAAACCCATAGCCAATTTCTGCATCGCTTGGAACGTCGGTGAGATTTGTTCGTTCTCGATTTTACTCAGCGTAGAGCGCGCCAAACCAGTACGTTGGCTCGCCTCTTCTAACGTAATGCCCAGCTTGCTGCGGATATCTTTAATACGCTGGCCGAGCCTAAGTGGTTCGATATTCTGATCTAACGTCTCTTTCGCCAACGTTAAAGATGGGTACTCATCATAAATGTCTTCTGACATAGGTCCCTCATTCATTTCTTACTTCCTGTCTATTGATTTCATTGTTGCATGAAGCGCTTTGTTGATTAAAGAGCACACAGAGAAATAAAGCGTGCTCCCTGTAGCAAAACGAGAAAATCTGTTTCCTATTGGAAATTTTTGTTGAAAATTGATTTTATCGGAGCTATGTTATCGACTTGTTAGATGAAGAGATGCTACTTCAGCTTGCAGCAAGTGATAGATTTAACATTTGTAAGAGCTGTTTTTTACCCGAAATTTTTGGGAACCAATTCGTGCTGCATTGACCCTACAACGATCGCTTTGACGCTATGGTCGTATAAATAAGAAGCAACGCACTATTTATACACCTATATAACGCAAACGATACCGATGCAGAAATCAACTTAAGACCTAATGGACTATAAAAATAATCACCATTAGCTTAATGAAAGGTCTCGACAATGAACGCTTACCAAAACCATAGCTTAGACAGTTTTTTCACTACGAACCTATCTGGTACTGACGACGCAGTATTTGCTGGCATCCAAGCAGAGAACACTCGTCAAAACGAACAAATCGAACTTATTGCTTCTGAGAACATCGTTTCTAAAGCAGTAATGCAAGCTCAAGGCACTTGCCTAACCAACAAATACGCAGAAGGCTACCCAGGCCGTCGTTACTACGGTGGTTGTGAGCACGTAGATACAGTTGAAGCTATCGCGATTGAACGCGCTAAACAGCTGTTCAAATGTGAATACGCGAACGTACAACCTCACTCAGGTGCTCAAGCGAACGGCGCAGTTAAACTTGCCCTACTTCAACCTGGCGACACTATCCTAGGTATGTCTCTTGACGCTGGTGGTCACCTTACGCACGGTGCACGCCCTGCGCTTTCAGGCAAATGGTTCAACGCCGTTCAATACGGCGTAGACCGCGACACACTTGAAATTGATTACGAAGCGGTTCGCGCTTTAGCTATCGAAAGCCAACCTAAAATGATTATTGCAGGTGGTAGTGCTATCCCACGCGTTATCGACTTCGCTAAATTCCGCGAAATCGCTGACGAAGTTGGCGCTATCCTTATGGTAGATATGGCACACATCGCGGGTCTTATCGCGACAGGTGCTCACCCTAGCCCACTACCACACGCACACGTTGTTACAACAACAACGCACAAAACACTTCGTGGCCCACGCGGCGGTATGATTCTGACGAACCACGAAGACATCAACAAAAAGATCAACTCTGCAGTGTTCCCTGGCCTACAAGGCGGCCCACTCATGCACGTTATCGCGGCTAAAGCAGTGGCGTTTGGCGAAGCACTTGGCCCAGAATTTAATACTTATATTGATTCAGTGATCGACAACGCAAAAGTTCTTGCTGAAGTGTTGCAAACTCGCGGTTGTGACATTGTGACTGGCGGAACAGACACGCACCTAATGCTGGTTGACCTTCGTCCTAAGGGCTTGAAAGGTAACGTAACTGAAGAGGCATTAGAGCGTGCAGGGATCACATGTAACAAAAATGGTATACCATTCGATTCAGAGAAGCCTATGATTACCTCTGGCATTCGTTTAGGTACGCCAGCTGGAACCAGTCGTGGTTTTGGCACTGAAGAATTCAAACTTATCGGTGAATGGATCGGCGATGTACTTGATGGCTTAGTTGAAAGCCCTGAAGGCAACGCTGAAGTTGAGCAACGTGTTCGCAAGCAAGTTAAAGAGCTTTGCAAGCGCTTCCCTCTTTACCGTTAGACCGTTTTTAAGATTTAAATTAAAACCTCATAAATTTTTGGAGAATAAGCAATGGACAATACACTTAAGTTTGCAGACAGCCACGAGTGGGTAAAAGACAACGGTGACGGTACTGTAACTATCGGTATTTCTGAGCACGCTCAAGAGATGCTAGGTGACGTTGTGTTTGTTGACCTGCCTGAAACTGAAGACGAAATTGAAGCTGGCGAAAGCTTCTCTCTAGTTGAGTCAGTTAAAGCTGCTTCTGATATCTACGCGCCAATCTCTGGTGAAATCGTAGAAATCAACGAAGAACTAGAAGATAGCCCAGAGCTAATCAACGAAGAACCTTATGAAGGTGGTTGGATTGTTAAAGTGAAGATGTCTGATGCGTCTGAACTAGACAACCTTAAAGATGCGGAAGAATACCTAAGCTCTATCGAAGAAGACTAATAGGTAACCTCATTACAATAAAGCTGCTCTTGTGAGCAGCTTAATTTTAGGGGCTAGCTCACGGCTCCAGAGAGAAAGTAGAACGATATCATGACTGAATTACTTCAAAGCCAATTACTGAAAGACTTGGGTACACAAAACGAGTTTGTTGCTCGTCATAACGGCCCAAATAAAGCAGACCAGCAAAAAATGCTTGAAGCGATCAACGCGACTAGCCTAGACGCACTGATCGACGAAACGGTTCCTGCACAAATCCGTCTTGAAAAACCAATGACGCTTGCTGCGCCACTGAGCGAAATGGACATGCTGACCTCTCTTAAAGAGATCGCTAATCTAAACCAAGTGAAACGTACTTTCATTGGCCAAGGCTACTACAACACATTCACTCCAAACGTTATTCTACGTAACGTTTTAGAGAACCCAGGCTGGTACACAGCTTACACACCATACCAACCAGAGATTTCTCAAGGTCGACTTGAGGCTCTACTAAATTACCAACAAATGGTAATGGACCTTACAGGTATGGAAATCGCGAACGCGTCTCTTCTTGATGAAGCGACAGCGGCTGGCGAAGCAATGACACTGTGTAAGCGTGCTGGTAAAAGCAAGAGCAAAGTATTCTTCGTTGCTGACGATGTTCACCCTCAAACACTAGAAGTTGTTAAAACTCGTGCTGAGTACATCGGTTTTGAAGTAATGGTTGGCGCTCTTGAAACACTTCCAGAGCAAGACGTATTTGGTGCGTTAGTTCAATACCCTGGCACAACAGGCGAAGTTCGTGATCTAACAGACATCATTGCGAAAGCTCAAGCTAACAAAACACTAGTTACAGTTGCTACTGACCTACTTGCTTCTGCTCTACTTAAGCCTGCGGGCGAAATGGGCGCAGACGTAGTTATCGGTTCAGCACAACGTTTCGGCGTTCCTATGGGGTACGGCGGTCCACACGCTGCATTCATGGGTACTCGTGAAAAGCATAAGCGTACAATGCCAGGTCGTGTAATCGGTGTTTCTATCGATACTCACGGTAACCAAGCGCTACGTATGGCAATGCAAACTCGTGAGCAACACATCCGCCGCGAGAAAGCGACATCGAACATCTGTACAGCTCAAGCACTTCTAGCAAACATGGCGTCTTTCTACGCGGTTTACCACGGTGCAGAAGGCCTACGTACTATCGCTCGTCGTACACACCACATGACAGCTATCCTAGCGGCTGGCCTGACTAAAGCGGGTTACGAGCTAACAAACAACAGCTTCTTCGATACCATCACAATCAACTCTGAAGAGAAGACAGATGCACTGTACGCGAAAGCACAAGCAGCAGACATCAACTTGCGCCTTCTTAAAGGTAAGATCGGTATCAGCTTAGATGAAACAACCACAGTCGACGACGTGAATGCCCTATTCGCTATCTTCGACGTAAAAGAAGACGTTCAAGCGCTATCTTCTGACATTGCATCAAATGAGTTTGCGGCAATTCCAGAAAACTGTCGTCGTGAATCAGAGTTCCTAACTCACCCAGTGTTCAACACGCACCACAGCGAAACGCAAATGATGCGTTACCTAAAACAGCTTGAGAACAAAGACTTCTCACTAACGCACGGCATGATCCCACTGGGCAGCTGTACGATGAAGCTGAACGCTGCTGCTGAGATGATTCCAGTAACATGGCCTGAGTTTGGTTCAATTCACCCATTCGCACCTCTAGAGCAAGCGGCGGGTTACACAGCACTAGCAAAAGATCTTAAAGAGAAGCTATGTGAAATCACCGGTTACGACGATTTCTCACTACAGCCTAACTCTGGAGCATCTGGCGAATACGCAGGTCTAATCGCGATTCAACGCTACCACACAAGCCGCGGTGAAGGTCACCGTAACGTTTGTCTGATTCCAAGCTCGGCGCACGGTACTAACCCTGCAACAGCATCAATGGTTTCTATGAAGGTAGTGGTTGTTAAGTGTGATGAAGATGGCAACATCGACATGACAGACCTAGCAGCGAAAATCGAGAAGCACAAAGAAAACCTATCAAGCATCATGATCACTTACCCTTCTACGCACGGCGTATACGAAGAGCAAGTGAAAGAAGTGTGTGAACAAGTACACGCAGCGGGCGGTCAGGTTTACCTAGACGGCGCGAACATGAACGCTCAAGTAGGTCTAACTTCACCTGGCTTCATCGGTTCCGACGTATCTCACTTGAACCTACACAAAACATTCTGTATCCCACACGGTGGTGGCGGTCCGGGTATGGGTCCTATCGGCGTTAAATCGCACCTAGCACCTTTCCTACCAGGTCACATCGAAAACGGTGTACAAGGTTCTGACTACGCGGTATCAGCAGCAGATCTAGGTAGTGCTTCAATTCTACCTATCTCTTGGGCTTACATCGCAATGATGGGCGAACCTGGCCTAACAGACGCAACGAAAGTAGCGATTCTGAACGCGAACTACGTGATGGAAAAACTACGTCCTCACTACCCTGTTCTTTACCGTGGCACTAACGGCCGCGTAGCGCACGAATGTATTATCGATATTCGTCCACTTAAAGAAGACACAGGTATCAGCGAAGAAGATATTGCTAAGCGTCTAATGGACTTCGGTTTCCACGCGCCGACTATGTCTTTCCCAGTAGCTGGCACACTAATGGTAGAGCCAACTGAATCAGAAGATTTAGAAGAGCTAGACCGTTTCTGTGAAGCGATGATCGCAATCCGTCACGAAATGGCAGCAGTAAAAGCGGGTGAATGGCCACTAGACAACAACCCTCTAGTGAACGCACCGCACACACAAGTTGACCTTTCAGGCGCTGAATGGGATCGCCCTTACTCTCGTGAACTTGGTTGCTTCCCATCGAAAGCAACGAAGAACTCGAAGTACTGGCCAACAGTTAACCGTGTAGACAACGTATACGGCGACCGTAATCTAATCTGTTCTTGCCCAAGCATCGATAACTACGAAGACTAATTCGTAGCGTTGTCACATCACAATAAAGTTTGTGACTAGATTAATTAAGTCTGTGACCGCAATTAAGTTTGTGACGTAAACCATATAGAAAAGCGAACCGAATGGTTCGCTTTTTTCGTCGTTGTATCGGTCTCTTTGGCCACCGCGTTCAATTATGGACTAAAAGTACAAAAGGCTTGTACATCCGTTAGCTTGTCTCATGAGTCTTAGGTAAACGCCCCATGAACCTACAGGGCGATATTACTAATGTTTGAAGTTCCAAGGCAGGAGTGCATCGATATCGGGCTCTGCTTTTGCTAGCTCTTTCATGCACTTGACCATATAGTCATAGAGGATAAGGCCGTTGGCTTTTGCAGTCTCGACGATACTGTAAAGCATCGCGCTCGCCTCAGCGCCATTTGGTGTGTTGGAGAATAGCCAATTTTTCCTGCCAATAACCAGCGGTTTAATTGCGCGTTCAGCGCGATTATTATCGATAGATAAGTGACCATCGTCGATATAACGAATGAGCTTAGGTCATTGCCCGAGCGTGTACTTTATTGCTTTGCCTAGTGGGCTAGAGCCTATCACCTTCTGGGTTGTCATCC
>NZ_JBFSUX010000027.1:0-56267 GCF_041467595.1 Vibrio sp. 10N.247.311.13
ATAACTCTTTACCATGCTGTTCAAAAAACACTCACGAAAGATCAACACGCCCTAGGCTACTTCCCCCTCGCCGCGATTAAAACGCTTTTATCTCGAACAAAATTTAACCACGAAAGGTCAACACGCCCTAGTATAAGGTTTCCTTTATTACTCAAGCCGTTACTATAAAAAAGGGATCCAATGATGGATCCTTTTTTGAATTAGATACGTTTATCACAAGCATATCGAAAAATACGTAAAACAATCGCAAACAAGCCAATACCTATAACTACAATTAAAACAACGCCATAGGAAACATTATGAAAAAAGCAGCTCTCCTCTCGTTATCACTTTTAACGTTAACCGCTTGCAGCCAAGGAATCACGGACATGAAAGACAGAACTTCATCACCTTGTGGAGACAAACCAAACTGCGTATCAACTCAAGATGATCGTGAGCAACATGCATTGGCCGCGTTTGAGTTGTCAGATTCAGCGAGCTTAGATGCGATTGAGCAGGTTGCGCTAACCTTACCGGGATCAAAAACCGCGAGTAAAACAGAAGATTATCTGCGTGTTGAATGTACTTCGCGCATCATGCGTTTTGTCGATGACTTAGAACTTAAAATCACGGATGGCAAACTGATCGTGCGTTCAGAGTCTCGTACTGGCCATTCTGATTTTGGCGTAAACCGAAAACGAGCTGAACAACTTCGTGCTAGCTTGAAAAGCGAAGGCCTAATCAAATAGATAAAAGAATATGCAGATAAATCGCTACTATTCGGATGAGAAGTGCCTCTGGGCAGTCGCTCGACACTTCTTATCCATGCTACAATTTCGCTCTACTGTTTAAATATTATTTATTAAGAGACTACACATGAAAATCGGCATCATTGGCGCAATGGAGCAAGAAGTTGCGATCCTAAAAGCAGCAATTTCAGACATTACTGAAGTTAATAAAGGCGGTTGTACCTTTTTCTCTGGTCAGCTAAATGGTGTTGACGTTGTTTTGCTTCAATCTGGCATTGGTAAAGTAGCAGCGGCTGTTGGTACTTCAATCCTACTAAGCGAATACCAACCAGATGCCGTTCTGAACACGGGCTCTGCTGGCGGTTTTGATTCAACACTGAACCTTGGCGATGTGGTTATCTCAACTGAAGTTCGACACCACGATGCAGACGTTACAGCTTTCGGTTACGAAATCGGCCAAATGGCAGGTCAACCTGCAGCGTTCAAAGCTGACGACAAACTGATGGCTGTTGCTGAACAAGCACTAGCACAAATGGAAGACAAGCATGCCGTTCGCGGTCTTATCTGTACTGGCGACGCATTTGTTTGCACAGCAGAACGCCAAGAGTTCATCCGCAAGCACTTCCCATCTGTTGTTGCTGTAGAGATGGAAGCATCGGCTATCGCTCAAGCTTGTCACCAATTCCAAGTACCATTCGTGGTTGTTCGTGCAATCTCTGATGTTGCAGACAAAGAATCACCAATGAGCTTCGAAGAGTTCCTGCCACTAGCAGCGCAAAGCTCTTCTGAAATGGTTATCAAGATGGTTGCCCTACTAAAGTAAGCGACTAGACATGCAAACACTGTTTGATCAGGTATTTGCAAATGGCGTGCTCCTTGTGATGTGGGGAGCACTACTTTTTCATTTAATTTTACCTATCCCCCATGCCGCACACCCCACGACCTTATGGCATAAGTTTGCTGAGCTTTTAGCAAGCAAGGTTAATAACAATAACAACCACAACTATTCCCAAAGTTTAATCTCAGGCACATTAGCCTGGGGGTTAATGGTACTGCCAACTCTGGTTATTCTATTGGCACTGCAACCATTGGTTTGGCAATCTCAACTGTTTGAATTGGCACTGTTATTACTCGCGATTGATTGGCGCAATAATGAAAAGCTGGCTAACCAACTGATCAAAGTACTTGGCCGAGAAGATAAAGCGGCCGCTCGTCAGTTACTGGCTCCGATTGTCAATCGTCAAACCGAATCACTTTCGTCACTTGGCCTCGGCAAAGCCGCCACAGAAACCATAATCATGGGTTACGCTCGTAACGTAGTTTGTGTGTTGTTCTGGTACGCCATTGGTGGTGGAATCGCTGCGTTAATGTATCGCCTTGTGGTCGAGTTAGCTCGAGCTTGGTCGCCAAGTCGCAAGCAGTTTTCTCCTTTCGGCTCAACGGCAATCAAGATCGTCGCTATCCTAGAACTTATACCAATGCGCTTATTTGCCTTGATGATCGTCTTTGGTGATAAAGCAACGCACACATTTAAGATGATGCTAGTCCAAAGTCGCTCTTGGCCACTACCCGGCCCAGCCTGGTTAATCACGGCTGTTGGCAACAAGCTGGAGTTATCATTAGGTGGCCCTGCGATTTACGACAACACTAAAGCCATTCGCGCAAAATTAGGCGGAAGAATCGCACCGTCAGCTCTGCATCTATCTCAGGTTCAGAAACTACTCTTTGGTCGCATCGCTATCTGGATATTTTTACAAAGCCTAGCCTTACTATTTATTCACCAAGGGATTTAGATTGAAACCTTCAGCGCTTGTTACAAGCCTTACTATTTTGTCTTCCAGCTTATGGCTGCCTTTATCATTTGCAGAAGAAGCACCACGGACTCAAGAACAAGTACAGCTGGCTCAACGCGTAGTCAGCCTTGCTCCTCATGCCACTGAACTCGCGTACAGCGCTGGTTTAGGCAACAACCTTGTTGCCGTAAGTGAACGAAGTGATTACCCACCACAAGCCGATAAGCTTGAAAAAGTGGCAAACTATCAAGGTATCAAGGTTGAGAAGATCATCGCACTTCAGCCTGATTTGATTCTTGCGTGGCCAGCGGGAAACCCGCCCAGAGAGCTCGCGAAACTAGAGCAATTTGGTTTTAATATTTACTACTCCAAGACCAAAAGCCTAGACAGTATCGCAACCAATATTGAACAACTGAGCGAATACGCTAGCGATCCAAGCATTGGCGAAAATAACGCTCAGCAATACAGAGAGCAGCTCAACGCGTTGAGACTAGAATACAAAGATGCCGAGCCAGTAAACTACTTCTACCAGCTCAGTGAAAAGCCGATCATCACTGTTGCTCAAGGACACTGGCCAAGTGAGGTGTTTGAGTTTTGTGGTGGCCACAATATTTTTGAAGACAGCGCCTCTCCCTATCCGCAAGTTGGTATTGAACAAGTTGTATTAAGAAAACCGCAAGTAATCTTCACTTCTCAGCACGCGATTGAGAATGGAACCATGTGGCAAACATGGGAAGATGAGATCCCAGCTGTCGCTCAAAATCAGATTTGGTCCCTCAATTCTGACTGGATTAATCGCCCGACAACGAGAACTTTGAAAGCGATCCAACAAGTGTGCGATTTCTTTGATAGAGCTAGGCAAAATCACTAACTATTTGCTGCGTTTTTTCGTACAATTCGCCACCGACCTGTCCCTACAATTTTAACTATAAGAGCACCAGTATCATGGACTCCATGCTGCTTTATATTATCGATTTATTTGGCACTGCCATCTTTGCCGTCTCAGGCGTATTTGTCGCTGGCCGTCTTAAGATGGATCCCTTTGGCGTCGCCGTTCTAGGCAGTGTAACCGCGATTGGCGGCGGCACAATTCGTGACATGGCATTGGGTGCAACTCCCGTGTTTTGGATCACCGATACCACCTACCTTTGGGTCATCATCATCACCTGTTTGCTGACCATGATTATTGTAAGACGCCCGAAACGTCTGGCTTGGTGGATATTGCCGGTATGTGATGCGATTGGCCTAGCGGTGTTTGTTGGCATTGGTGTAGAAAAAGCACTTATCTATCAAGATTCAGCACTAGTGGCGATCATCATGGGTGTCATCACCGGCTGCGGTGGCGGTATTATCCGCGACGTACTTGCCCGTGAAGTGCCTATGATTCTAAGAAGTGAAGTCTACGCGACCGCTTGTATCATTGGTGGTACTTTCCATACCATGGCGATCAGCATGGGGCACGATTCAGAAACTGCATTTCTGGCCGGCGTGTTCTCAACACTATTGATAAGGCTTGGCGCTATTCGTTGGCATTTATCATTGCCGACCTTCGCCATCAAATAAGCTAACGTTACAAAGTGAAAGGCTCCGTAAAGGAGCCTTTCTTAATTTGAGCTCCCCAACACAATTATTATGCTCTCGCGCTACACGTGCGAGCATAGCTAAAAATACCTAACTTGGTTCAAAGCTTTAGTTTCAAGACTAGAGAATGAATGTTGTTTGAGGTAATTTGAAACAATCATTCCCAAATTTCATGAATATAACCCAATGCTACTCGAAGGAATCGAAACTCTACTGGTATTGAGTAAAGCAAAGACCATGAGCCGCACAGGCAGTTTGCTTTATATCAGCCAATCAGCGGTCAGCAAACGGATTGCGAATTTAGAAAAGAAGCTAGGTAAAAAGCTCATTGAACCGAGTGGCCGACAGATAAAACTCACGCCAGATGCGATAGCATTAATCGAGAGTATTGGCCCGACATTCAATGAACTTCGTGGGCTTATTTATGAACAGCAAGAGTTGGAAGATACCACTCTCATCACCCTAGACAGCAATAAGTCTCTGATAGCCGGTTATTTAGGTGAGATGATGGGCCAATTTATCCAGCAAGATAAGTACATCACCATTACCACCAACCACACGCCGAGAATTATCGAACGGGTGCAGTCCGGCAAGGCGACCTTGGGGTTGTGTGCTGGCTTACTGCCACCACATCATGGGTTGATGACCTTCCATCTTTTTGATGAACCGTTTTACATAGTGAGTAAGTCGCCGCTAACGGATCTCCCTCCAATGGTCATCACTAACGACATGACCAATCCAGCCAATTCTTATCAACTTTCTGTATTAGAAAAATTTGGTATCAAACCCTTGATGGAGATGGATGCCTACACCGCAGCGGCGCAACTTGCATTGGGCGGGACTGGGCCTGCGTTAATCCCGCTCTCTATCGTAAAAACACTCAATATTGAGCCTCAATACTTGTATAGCTTCCCTGAATTAGCAGGCTTAATTCGACCGATTCATGTCTGTGTTAGACCGAATAGCTACCAGTCTCCAAGAGTTAAAATACTGATAGAATCCATTGTTGATGCTGTTCCCAAAGCAGTTTAGAAGCCATCAGCATCGACATTACGATCACAAGGGGGCGAATCCATTTCTGCCCTTTTGTCACCACGACTTTGGCGCCAAGCTGAGCCCCCATAAAACCACCAACCGCCATCACTAATCCTAACTCCCAAATAGGCAAGCCAGCCAAAATAAAGAAAATCAGTGCAGCGATGTTCGAGGTGAAATTCAATACTTTAGTTCGCGCCGTAGCATCGACCAATGAGAAATGGCCAATCGCAACAAAACACACAGTGAAGATTGAGCCTGTGCCAGGGCCAAAGAAGCCATCATAGAAACCAACACCGCCACCGACACATAACGCAAACATCGCCTCGGAGATCTTTTGTTTGCCTTCAGAGGCTCTGGTTTGTGGTGCTAATAGGAAATAGAGAGAGATCGCGATAAGCAGCAGTGGGATCACGCTGGTCAAAAGGCTCGCGTCGATGTATTGAACCAACTCAGCACCAATAGCCGAACCTATAAAGGTACAAAAGATAGCGAGGCGCATCTCCTTAATACTGACGATACCGTTACGCACGAAATACCAACTCGCGGAGAAGCTGCCAAATGAGCTTTGGAGTTTGTTGGTTGCCAGTGCCTGCGTGGGTGGAACTCCAGCCGCTAGCAATGCAGGTAGAGTCAGTAACCCACCGCCGCCAGCCATTGCATCAATAAAGCCTGCTGCCGTTGCAACAACAAACAAGATAGCCAATATTTCTAGAGTGATTTCCATATACCCAACGCCTTAAAATCCTGTGTAGCGACAAGTTACCACTCACAGCAGACGAGCAATAACGAAACACAAGATTCTAACCTATTCCAAATATTCATCATTAAGCTACCGCGGAATAACAGACATAAAAAAGCCCACTCCGAGGAGTGGGCTTTGAGCATTTATATCCGCATATCAGCGATACACTTTAGGCGATTAAGCTTGAGAAGCTTTAACCTGAGCGTGTAGCTCTTGAACTGAAGTTACTGACGTTTTCGCGTCTGCAGTGTGCGCCATACAAGTCGCGAATGCAGCGTTTAGCGTAGTCGTGTAGTTAACTTTCTCAGCAAGTGCACCACGACGAAGAACTTTAGAATCTTCAATCGCTTGACGGCCAGCTGCAGTGTTCACGATGTACGTGTACTCGTTGTTCTTGATACGGTCAAGAATGTGAGGACGACCTTCGTGTACCTTGTTTACTAGACGTGGGTTGATGCCCGCTTCGCCAAGGATAACCGCAGTACCGTGAGTTGCGTCTAGCTGGTAACCAAGCTTAGATAGCTTAGATGCTAGGTCAACAACACGCTCTTTGTCGCCTTCGCGAACAGAAAGAAGTGCACGACCGCCTTCTGGGTAGATGTTACCACAACCCAATTCAGCTTTAGAGTATGCTTCTGCGAACGTCGCACCAACACCCATAACTTCACCAGTAGAGCGCATTTCTGGGCCTAACAGTGGGTCAACACCAGGGAACTTGTTGAATGGAAGTACAACTTCTTTCACTGAGTAGTAAGGTGGGATGATTTCTTTCGTAAAGCCTTGAGACTCTAGAGATTGACCCGCCATTACACGAGCGGCAATCTTAGCGATTGGCGCACCAGTTGCTTTAGATACGAATGGAACCGTACGTGCTGCACGAGGGTTAACCTCGATTAGGTACACTTCATTGTTCTTAACAGCAAACTGCGTGTTCATCAGACCACGAACACCCAACTCGAACGCTAGCTTTTCAACTTGCTCGCGCATTACGTCTTGGATTTCTTGGCTTAGCGTGTATGCAGGAAGAGAACATGCTGAGTCACCAGAGTGAACACCCGCTTGCTCGATGTGCTCCATAATACCGCCGATTACAACGCGCTCACCGTCACAAATCGCATCTACGTCTACTTCAACAGCGTCATCTAGGAAGCTATCAAGTAGTACTGGAGATTCGTTTGATACGCTAACTGCTTCGTTGAAGTAGCGACGTAGGTCTTGCTCGTCGTATACGATTTCCATCGCACGACCACCAAGTACGTAAGAAGGACGTACAACCAGTGGGAAGCCGATTTCACGAGATTTCTCTACCGCTTGCTCCATTGTTGTTACTGTCGCGTTTTCTGGTTGAAGTAGGCCTAGACGGTCTACAGCAACTTGGAAACGCTCACGGTCTTCTGCACGGTCGATTGCGTCTGGGCTAGTACCGATGATTGGTACGCCAGCAGCTTCAAGAGCACGTGCCAGTTTAAGTGGCGTTTGACCACCGTACTGAACGATAACGCCTTTTGGCTTCTCAACACGAGCGATTGCTAGTACGTCTTCCAGAGTTACTGGTTCGAAGTACAGACGGTCAGACGTATCGTAGTCTGTAGAAACTGTCTCAGGGTTACAGTTAACCATGATAGTTTCGTAGCCATCTTCACGTAGCGCTAGTGATGCGTGTACACAACAGTAGTCAAATTCAATGCCTTGGCCGATACGGTTTGGACCGCCGCCTAGAATCATGATTTTTTCTTTGTCTGTTGGGTTTGCTTCACACTCGTCATCGTAAGATGAGTACATGTAAGCCGTATCTGAAGAGAACTCAGCTGCACACGTATCTACACGCTTGTATACCGGGTGGATATCGTATTGGTCACGTAGACGACGGATTTCGCTTTCCGCTACACCTAGAATCTTAGATAGGCGCGCATCAGCAAAACCTTTACGCTTAAGCTTGTTTAGCTCGTCTTTATTTAGACCAGCAAAGCCTTTCGCTTTAAGTTCTTGCTCTAGCTTAACGATGTCTTCGATTTGAACTAGGAACCAACGGTCGATTTGCGTTAGGTTGAATACACCATCTACCGACATACCAGCACGGAATGCGTCAGCGATGTACCAAATACGCTCTGCGCCAGCTTCTTTAAGTTCGTGACGGATAGTCGTTAGAGCATCTGGTGCGTCTAGGTCTACCATTTCGTCAAAACCAGTCGCGCCAACTTCTAGGCCGCGAAGTGCTTTTTGTAGAGATTCTTGTTGGTTACGGCCGATAGCCATAACTTCACCAACCGACTTCATTTGCGTCGTTAGGCGGTCGTTAGCACCTGCAAACTTCTCGAAGTTAAAACGAGGAATCTTAGTTACTACGTAGTCGATTGTTGGTTCGAATGATGCTGGAGTTGCGCCGCCAGTGATGTCATTCATTAGCTCGTCTAGCGTGAAGCCAACAGCCAGTTTCGCTGCAATCTTAGCGATTGGGAAACCTGTTGCTTTAGAAGCTAGTGCAGAAGAGCGAGATACACGTGGGTTCATCTCGATGATAACCATACGGCCATCTTTCGGGTTGATACCAAACTGTACGTTTGAACCACCTGTTTCAACACCAATCTCACGCAGTACTGCTAGAGATGCGTTACGCATTAGTTGGTATTCTTTATCTGTCAGCGTTTGAGCTGGAGCCACAGTGATTGAGTCACCTGTGTGAATACCCATTGGGTCGAAGTTTTCAATCGCACATACGATGATGCAGTTGTCGTTTTTGTCACGAACCACTTCCATCTCGTACTCTTTCCAACCGATAAGTGATTCATCGATAAGAAGTTCATTAGTTGGAGATAGATCCAAACCACGACGACAGATTTCTTCAAATTCTTCTTTGTTGTAAGCGATACCGCCACCAGTACCACCCATCGTGAACGATGGACGAATGATACAAGGGAAGCCAACCATGTCTAAAACTTTGTAAGCTTCTTCCATCGTTTTCGCTGTATCAGCAGTTGGACACTCAAGGCCAATTGCTTTCATTGCTTTATCGAAGCGTGAACGGTCTTCTGCTTTATCGATAGCGTCAGCCGTTGCACCAATCATTTCAACACCGAACTCTTCAAGAACGCCGTGCTTTTCTAGGTCTAGAGCACAGTTCAATGCAGTTTGGCCACCCATAGTAGGTAGAACTGCATCAGGCTTCTCTTTAGCGATGATGTTACGCACAACTTCCCATTGGATAGGCTCGATGTAAGTTGCATCTGCCATGTCTGGGTCAGTCATGATTGTCGCTGGGTTCGAGTTTACAAGAATAACTCGGTAACCTTCTTCGCGAAGCGCTTTACAAGCTTGAGCACCAGAGTAATCGAACTCACATGCTTGGCCGATAACGATCGGGCCAGCACCTAGAATAAGAATACTTTTAATGTCAGTACGTTTTGGCATTGTCTACTACTCCGAATTACGCTGTGTGCTGTTTGATTAGTTCAATAAAGTGGTCGAATAACGGCGCTGCGTCTTCTGGACCTGGGCTTGCTTCAGGGTGACCTTGGAAGCTGAATGCTGGTTTGTCTGTACGGTGAATACCTTGTAGAGAACCATCAAATAGTGATTTGTGCGTTGCACGTAGTGTCTCTGGAAGGGTTTCTTCGTCAGCAGCAAAGCCGTGGTTTTGCGAAGTAATCATCACAACATCACGATCTAAATCTTTAACCGGGTGGTTTGCGCCGTGGTGACCAAACTTCATCTTCACTGTCTTAGCGCCTGACGCAAGAGCAAGAATCTGGTGACCTAGACAGATACCGAAGATTGGTAAGCCTTTTTCTAGGAACACTTTTGTCGCTTCAATTGCGTAAGTACATGGTTCTGGGTCACCAGGGCCATTTGAAAGGAAAACACCGTCTGGGTTCAGAGCAAGTACTTCTTCAGCTGAAGTCTCAGCAGGAACAACCGTTAGGCGGCAGCCGCGGTCAACAAGCATTCGTAGGATGTTTCGTTTTGCACCGAAGTCATAAGCAACAACGTGGTATGGCAATTCTGAGTCTGATTTCGCTTCAGGAAGTCCACCCGTAAGCGTCCACGAACCTTGTTTCCATTGATACGCTTCTTTTGTTGTAACTTCTTTCGCAAGGTCCATACCTTTCAGGCCAGGGAATTCTTTTGCTTTAGCAAGAGCTAGAGCTTCGTCTAGGTTTCCGTCGTTTACTGAAGAGCCAGCTACAATACAACCGTTCTGTGCGCCTTTTTCACGAAGAATACGCGTCAACTTACGAGTATCAATATCAGCGATACCAACAACGTTTTGCGACTTAAGGTAATCAGAAAGGGATTGTTCATTACGGAAGTTAGAAGCGATTAGAGGGAGATCGCGAATCACAAGGCCTTGAGCGTGGATTGAAGAAGATTCTTCGTCTTCGGAATTGGTTCCGGTATTGCCAATGTGAGGGTAAGTAAGGGTAACGATTTGTTGAGAATAGGAAGGATCAGTGAGGATTTCTTGGTACCCCGTCATCGAGGTATTAAAAACGACTTCACCAACTGCAGAACCTACAGCGCCAATGGCTTCACCGTGAAATACTGTCCCATCTTCTAGGACGAGTAGTGCTGACTTCTTCAAGACAACCTCCAGAAATAAAAATGCATTAAAATTGATTTAATTTGCAAATCTACCTTCCTGCAACACCAAAAACTGCGTGTTTATGGAAATTAGACAAATTGGCGGTATTTTAGTGATCTGCGTGATACGTGTCAACATTTAACTCAAAAGAAATTAAACATTTGTAAGGACTAATTCAATTTACCCCCTCAAAGCTCCAAAAGTTCAACTTTCATACGCATTTAGCTCGAATATTACGATTTTCTAATTTTCACCCCTCATTTTAGCCAACCATAGAGTGATAAAAATATCAGCAACAAAACGCAATCGATAAATACCAAGAGAAAACATGACAATTTAAAGATCTAAAACAAAAAACACACTAAAGACCACATAAACAGCATAGAAATGGAGTCAAAAAGGCGATAAGAAGAAAGTAGAAGGAAGATCGGAGAAGTGAGATTACTAAGGAAAAGGCACCAAATAAAGAAAGCGCCGGCAATTGCCAGCGCATAAATATCTATTTATAGGTCATTCAAACCAAGCACATCCGTCATGGTATAAAAGCCTGCTGGTTTATCATTTAACCAAACCGCGGCCTTGATTGCGCCATTAGCAAAGGTCATTCGATCAGTGGCTTTATGGGTAATTTCCACTCGTTCACCGATATCAGCAAACATAGCGGTGTGTTCACCAATAATGTCACCGGCACGAATCGTCGCGAAACCAATCTCATCTTTAGTGCGCTCGCCAGTAATACCCTCGCGTGACCATACAGCTACATCGTTCAGCTCGTTGCCCATAGCACCCGCAATAGCTTCGCCCATACCAATCGCAGTACCTGACGGTGCATCGACTTTATGACGGTGATGAGCCTCAACGATCTCGACATCACAGTAATCGCCCATCACTTTAGCGGCCTTCTCTAGCAGCTTAAAGACCAGGTTCACACCAACGCTGTAGTTAGGTGCCATTACGATAGCCATCTCTTTTGAAGCAGCATCAATCACCTGCTTCTCTTCTTCAGAGAAGCCCGTTGTACCGATGATCAGTTTTTTACCGTGACGTTTACAAAGTTCAATATTCGCTAATGTGCTAACAGGGGCAGTAAAATCGACAATCACATCAAACTCTTCGATGGCTTTAGACAAATCATCGACTAAAGCAACATCAAAACGACCTTCACCGCATAACTCGCCGACATCTACGCCGACCAAAGATGACTCTGGACGCTCTGAACCAGCTCCAACACTTGCTTCTGAATTATGATGAGCGGCTTTCACCAAGTTGCGGCCCATGCGGCCCGCTGCTCCTGCAATTGCAATTCTTACCACTGCGAATATCTCCATTGTTTTGGTTACCGTTGCCACTTATCTCTTGCAGCAACGTTCAATCGATTAATCTCTTTAAACTAACAACAATCTCAAACTCAGGCTAGCAATTACGAAAACTCTTTTATTACTCGCTCTAAAATTGGCACATTTGCCTCTGGGAAGGCGTATTGATTCAATGATTCTAGGCTTACCCATTCACCTTGCTGACCTTCTTTACCATAAGGCTGCTCTTCAAAATCAGTCACGAGAATGAAATCGAACTTAAGTGACTTATCGGTGTAATCAAATTCAAGATGCTCAAACAGAGACTGCTCGGTCACCTTGATACCGACCTCTTCATCAAGCTCGCGAGTCATCGCTTGCTCAATAGTTTCGCCCTCTTCAACCTTGCCACCTGGAAATTCCCAGAAGCCACCTTTGTGCTTGTCATCTGGACGCTTAGTGATAAAGACCTGTGACTTATCTTGATTGAAGATAATACCCGCTACGATATGGATTCTTTTCATTGATGGTGTTCCTTAATAAAACGCTGAACTCACATAGTCCCTAAATACGTCATCCTCAAGAAAGAGGAACGACTGAGTTGGGGATCTAAAACTACGCGAGCCTAACTAAACAAGATTCCCTACTACGCTCACTCCTCGCTATAGGGAATGACAACTTCCTTGCGTAACAAAGTAAGCCATGAAATTTACATACAAAAAGAGCCGCCTAAGCGACTCTTTATATTCTATTTGTCAGTTTTATGAAGCTAAGTTGTAGTGTATGAGAGCAAGGCGGTGGCACGGAGCTTACGACTGTAAGTGAGTACCACCAACGCAGCTATCATGCGCTACAGCAACGATTCATTAAACTTACGCGATTTTACCGTGACACTGCTTGTACTTCTTACCGCTACCACATGGGCATGGCTCGTTACGGCCAACTTTACGCTCGTCACGCACTACCGTTTGTGGAGATGCCGCTTCAGCTTCATCGTCAGCTAGCTGGTTTTCAGCTGTTGCATGTTGCGCTTGTGCACGACGCGCCGCTTCTTCAGCTTGAGCTTGACGTTGAGCTTCCATCTTTTCAACTTCTTCTTGTTGCTGAACGCGCACTTTAGAAAGGATGGTAACAACGTCTGTTTTCAGTACATCTAGTAGGCCTTCAAACAGTTCAAACGACTCGCGCTTGTACTCTTGTTTCGGGTTCTTCTGAGCATAACCACGTAAGTGGATACCTTGACGAAGGTGATCCATCGCAGCCAAGTGCTCTTTCCAAAGGCCGTCTAGCGTTTGTAGCATCACAGATTTCTCGAAGTTACGCAGTACTTGAGCACCAACCACTTCTTCTTTCTGTTTGTACGAATCAACCGCCATAGCAAGAATACGCTCACGCAATGCTTCTTCATAAAGCTTGTCGTCTTCGTCTAACCAACCTTGAATATCAAAGTCTAGATCGAAGTCATTCTTCAGACGATCTTGCAGACCCGCGATATCCCACATATCTTCAAGAGACTGAGGTGCGATGTATTCATCAATCACTGATGCCAATACATCTTCACGGTTGTGTTCGATCATCTCGCTGATATCGTCAGAGCTCATCAGTTCATCACGAAGCTCATAAACCACTTTACGTTGGTCATTGGCTACATCATCGTACTCAAGAAGCTGCTTACGAATATCGAAGTTACGACCTTCAACTTTACGTTGTGCTTTTTCAATTGAGCGAGAAAGCATCTTAGATTCGATCGCTTCGCCTTCGTCCATACCACTTTGGATAAGACCAGCCATACGATCCGATGTGAAGATACGTAGCAGAGAATCTTCCATTGATAGGTAGAAACGAGAAGAACCCGCATCACCTTGACGACCAGAACGACCACGTAGCTGGTTGTCGATACGGCGAGATTCATGACGCTCAGTACCAATGATGTGCAGACCACCTGACTCAAGCACTTTATCGTGGATTACTCTCCAGTCAGCTTTGATCTTCTCGATCTGCTCTTTGGTTGGATTCTCTAGCTTCTCAACTTGTGCCTGCCAGCTACCACCTAATACGATATCGGTACCACGACCAGCCATGTTAGTTGCGATAGTTACCGCACTCGGCATACCAGCTTGTGCAACGATCTCTGCTTCCATTTCGTGGAATTTAGCATTTAGAACGCTGTGCTTAATTTTTGCTTTTTTCAGTGCGTTAGACAGTAGTTCAGACTTCTCGATAGAAACCGTACCAACCAATGATGGCTGACCAGCAGCTACACGGTCTTTGATGTCTTCAATGATCGCATTGAACTTGTCTTCTTCGGTACGATAAACCACATCTGGCATATCGTTACGAACCATAGGCTTGTTGGTTGGGATAACCACTGTTTCTAGGCCGTAGATAGACTGAAATTCGAAAGCTTCTGTATCGGCTGTACCTGTCATACCTGACAGTTTTTCGTATAGACGGAAGAAGTTCTGGAATGTAATCGATGCTAGCGTCTGGTTTTCATTCTGAATCTTCACACCTTCTTTAGCTTCAACAGCTTGGTGTAAACCTTCAGACCAACGACGACCTGGCATAGTACGACCAGTATGTTCATCAACGATAACCACTTCGCCTTCTTCAGTAACGATGTAGTCGACGTCTTTCTCAAACAGTACGTGTGCACGCAGCGCTGCATTAACATGGTGCAATAGGCTGATATTAGTTGGAGAGTAAAGCGTGTCACCCTCTTCCATCAGGCCGTTTTTGACCATTAGCTCTTCTACAAATTCTTGACCGTTTTCAGTCAGGTGAACCTGTTTCGATTTCTCGTCCATGGTGTAGTGACCTTCACCACGGTACTCTTCAGAATCTTCTTTATCTTGGCGCTCAAGGTTAGGGATCAACGTGTTAATACGCGTGTAAAGATCTGAACTATCTTCAGCTGGGCCAGAGATAATAAGTGGAGTACGAGCTTCATCGATTAAGATTGAGTCAACCTCATCGACAACAGCAAAGAAGCGCTCACGTTGAACACGATCTTCAGCACGGAAAGCCATGTTGTCACGTAGGTAATCGAAGCCAAACTCGTTGTTTGTTCCGTATAGGATATCCGCTTGGTACGCTTCTTTCTTCTCTGGTGGAGCCATGTTTGGCACGTTTACGCCAACAGTCATACCAAGGAATTCAAATAATGGGCGGTTTGTTTCCGCATCACGCTTCGCTAGGTAGTCGTTCACCGTTACTACGTGAACACCTTTGCTAGGTAGGGCGTTAAGATAAGCTGGTAGGGTTGCTGTAAGAGTCTTACCTTCACCAGTACGCATTTCTGCAATTTGGCCAGCATTTAGAACCATGCCACCAATCATTTGCACGTCAAAGTGACGCATGCCGTAAACACGCTTAGACGCTTCACGTACCGTAGCAAATGCTTCAGGTAGAAGTTGGTCTAGCGATTCACCTTTATCTAAGCGCTCACGAAATTCAACCGTTTTTGCTTTTAGTTCTTCGTCTGAAAGTGCTTCAAACGTTGGTTCGAAGTTATTAATTTCTTTTACAATTTTTCTAAGGCGGCGCAGTGTTCTGTCATTGCGACTGCCAATTACCTTTGTCAGCAGCTTAGTAATCATGTGCTTGGAATCTCTTCGTTCTCAGATCGTCCGCGATCTATTTTAAATGCCGTCAGTGTCTCTACTAGCTATGAACTAGTCTTCAGTTACTAACCAAGGATACTGAGATAAATCTAGTATCTTTGATATTGTACTTGAGAGTAGAGTTTTCAAGGCTTGAGTTAAAATTAATGCCCTTTAGTGTAAGTAATTTTCACACCAACAACCATTTATAACCCCATTTGTTTGATGTGCTTGGAACTTTTCTTTCTAATTGCTGATGGATTAGCCAGACTGCAGCTCATTGGGAGACAACTTTCGGATGTTGACGACACTGTATCTGGAAAATAGATACAAAAAAACCAGGTCAATGACCTGGTTTTCGAAATCTTATATTGCTGTAAACAACAATTACGCTAGAACCATTCCTGGTTCAGCAAATGCAACAGGAGAGCCTACTTCTTCTTCGAATGTTGCCCATTCCCAAGCTTCTGCGTCAGCAAGTACTGCACGTAGTAGTTGGTTGTTTAGGCCGTGACCTGATTTGTATGCACGAAACTCACCAATAATAGCGTGTCCACACATGTACAAGTCACCAATCGCATCTAGTACTTTATGAGTTACGAACTCATTGTCAAAACGTAGACCCTCTTCATTAAGAATTCGGTATTCGTCAAGTACGATAGCATTATCAAAGCTACCACCAAGTACTAGGTTTTGAGATTGTAGATACTCAATGTCGCGCATGAAGCCGAAAGTACGAGCGCGAGAGATTTCTTTCACAAAACCTTGTGAAGAGAAATCAAACAACAAACGTTGCTCATCAGATTCAATTGCTGGGTGGTTAAAGTCGATCTCAAAGTCCATACGGAAGCCGTTAAATGGAACAAACTCTGCCCACTTATCGCCATCTTCAAAACGGATAGGCTTTTTGATACGAATAAAACGCTTCGCTGCATTCAGTGTTTCTACACCCGCTTGCTGTAGCAAGTATACGAATGGGCTTGCGCTACCATCCATAATTGGGATTTCAGGAGCATCTACTTCAACAATAATGTTGTCAATGCCCATACCCGCTAAAGCTGCGTTAAGGTGTTCCACTGTAGAGATACGTACGCCTTCGTCATTAACAAGAGCTGTACATAGCATAGTGTCACGAACTGACGCTGGATCAGCTGGGAAATCTACAGGTGGATTTACATCTGTACGACGATAAACAATACCTGTATTTGCAGCTGCCGGGCGAAGAGTAAGTGTGACTTTACGACCAGAGTGGAGACCCACACCAGTTGTTTTCACAATTTCTTTCAGAGTACGTTGTCTGATCATCTGCTTGCCTCGTTATCAGTGCTACAAATCACGGTCAGTATTTACCGACCGCGAATTTTACCATTAATTCGACGATAGTCAAATTTTGGGTATTTGTTAATCAGCCTGACGTCGTAAGAATGCTGGAATATCTAAGTATCCACTCTCTTTCTCAGCCTTAGGTGCTGCACTTTGGCTAGCGCCTGTACCTGAAGAAACAGGTGACGTTGTTGGTTGCGGCTTAACTTGAGGTTTAACCTCAGTTTTTTCTTGCAATGGTTGTGCCACTTTCTCTTCCACTTTTGGTGCAGTTTGAGCCGCTACCTGTGGTTGAGGAGTTGGTGCAACCTTAGCTTTACCACCAGCAACTAATGTAATGTCTGGTTTTTTCTCTGTGCCGATACCTGTTGCAACAACAGTTACGCGGATTTCATCTGTCATATCAGGGTCTAGAGAAGTACCAATCACAACTGTTGCATTATCAGATGCGAATGCCTTAACTGTATTACCTACTGTTTCGAACTCATCTAGACGCATATCTAGGCCTGCAGTGATGTTCACAAGAACGCCACGCGCGCCAGCTAGGTCGATGTCTTCTAGTAGTGGGCTAGAAATTGCTGTTTCAGCAGCTTCTTCAGCACGGTCTTCACCTTTTGCGATACCGCTACCCATCATTGCATGACCCATCTCAGACATTACGGTGCGAACATCCGCGAAATCGACGTTAATCATACCAGGGCGAGTAATTAGCTCAGCGATACCTTGTACAGCGTTTTTAAGTACATCATTTGCACTTGCGAAAGCTTCTAGCAGAGTTACGCCGCGGCCAAGTACTTTAAGTAGCTTTTCATTTGGAATCGTAATTAATGAATCCACATGTTTAGAAAGCTCTTCAATACCTTGCTCAGCAAACGCTAAACGCTTTTTGCCTTCAAAGCTAAATGGCTTAGTTACAACAGCAACCGTCAGCACACCCAACTCTTTCGCAACTTCAGCAATAACTGGAGCAGCACCTGTACCAGTCCCACCGCCCATACCAGCTGCGATAAATACCATATCGGCGCCAGTTAGAACTTCTTTAATTCTTTCTCGATCTTCGAGAGCTGCATCACGGCCTACTTGTGGGTTTGCACCAGCGCCCAAACCTTTAGTGATATCACCACCAATTTGGATCACGCTGCTCACGCTTGTTTTACGAAGTGCTTGTGCATCAGTGTTAACACTGATGAATTCTACGCCTTCGATTGATTCACGTACCATGTGCTCAACAGCGTTACCGCCACCGCCACCAACTCCAACGACTTTAATTACTGCATCGTCAGACATTTCCATCATCGGTTCAAACATGTGTTATCTCCGTTTTTTCCTGCAACTCAGGTTAAAACTCTTTTTGTATCCAATTACGCAATTTGCCAAATAAACCAGACATAGAAGGTGCTGAACGCTTAGGTTCGCTGTAATCACCTTCATCACTGATCTGACAATCTCTTGCGTAATGAAGTAAACCAACCGCCGTAGAATGATACGGCTCTTTAACATAGTCAGTTAAGCCACTAACTTCTAACGGCTTACCAACTCGAACTTGATTGCGGAAAACACGTTCCGCACACTCTACCAATCCGTCAATTTGTGCCGCTCCACCAGTGAGAACGACGCCAGCTGCAAGGTGGTGTTTAATACCTTCATCTCGTAGCTGTAATTGAACCGTATCAATAGTTTGGTTAACGAGACCCATAAGTTCAGTGTAACGTGGTTCAATCACTTCCGACAAAGTTTGTCGTTGCAAACTTCTCGATGGGCGACCACCAACACTTGGGACGTTAACAGAATCATCCTTGCTTACGAGTTCACTCAGAGCGCAACCATGGTTTACTTTTATCTCTTCAGCATCGCTCACTGGCGTGCCGAAAGCGAAGGCAATATCACTGGTTACTGCATTTCCTGCGTAGGAAAAGACTTCTGTGTGTCGAAGTGCGCCGCCAGTCCAAATGGAAATATCCATTGTACCCGCACCGATATCGACAACACATACTCCAAGCTCTCTCTCGTCTTCAGTAATTACCGCATTGCTTGAGGCAAGTCCTGAAAACACGATTTGTTCTACTGTGAGACCACATCGTTCAACAGCTTTAATAATGTTTCTCGCCATGTCGCTATGGCAAGAAATTAGGTGAACACTGACTTCCATTCGAACACCAGATAAGCCAAGTGGGTTCTTAATCCCTTCTTGATAATCAATGGTAAATTCTTGTGGGATCACGTGCAGAATTCTCTGCTCATCACCTATTTTAATTGATTTCGCGGTATGGATCGCTCGATCCATATCGTCTTGAGACACCTCTTCATCAGAGATAGTGCCCATGCCTTTTTCAATTCGGCTTGCGATATGTTTGCCTGATAGCGAGATAAACACATTGCTGATTTGGCATTCCGCCATCAACTCTGCTTGATCAATTGCTCGCTGAACTGACTTAACTACCGACTCTAGGTCGTTCACACCACCTTTATCCATACCTCTGGATGGGCTTTGCCCAGAGCCAATGATATTGATTTGACCATCAGGCAATATTTCACCAACCAGAGCTGATATGGTCGCAGTGCCTATATCAAGACCAACGATTATGTTGTCATCTGCGGTCTTAGTCATCTGTGCTCTCTTCTAACTCTTGCTCTGGAAACCAGCCTACAGCGGCTCCCGTATCATACCTGAGGTCGATGTAGCTCACTTGATTCGCTTTACTACCAAGTTCGTTGTAAAGCGAAATGAAGCGTTCAACACGCTCATCTAAAGAATCTTTACCTAGTTCTAAACGGATACCGTTATCTAGGATTATTTGCCAAGCGCGACGCTCATTGAGAACGAGAGAGGTAACGGTTAACCCTAGACTGTTAATCAAAGGGGTTATCTGTCGCCACTTTTCTATCACTTCTTGGCTGGTGCCGTCTGGGCCGTAAAGCTTAACTCTATCGCCCTTCAACAGGCCGATATCACCATTAAACACCTGACCATCGTCATTCAGCAGCATGTTACCGTTCCAGATTGCTGCCGCATGGTACTCAGTCAAAAATACTTTTATTGTGTCTGGCCACTGCTTACGAATGGAGACCGCTGAAACCCAAGGTAACGCTTCTAAACTGTCTTGCAACACACCGATGTCTTGCGACATGAAGGTTCCAATGTGCTCTAGCTCGCTAAAGGCATGTTGAACATCACCAGCGGTTACGTAAGTTAAGTCGCCTTGAAGTACTATTTTGGAGAGAGGCAATCGCTGATCGTCCCACATCCAAGTTAGTGTGGTATAGAAAAGAAACCCAATGAATAGCAATACCATGACAAAAAAAGACCCGCCTAAGGCGTGTTTCTTGAGCGACGGTAAACTGAATAGGTGGCGGTTTTCGCTAAAAGTACTTTCTACCAAAGCCCGCATTCCCTGTCGTTGGTTCGCAATTCTATTCCCTATCTTCGTAATAGAGGTAAAAGCACTTACTTTAACCTATGAATTATACTGAGCAAAATCAAACTATCAAACGTTGATAATAAGATTTTTGGTCAATTTTAGGTCAATCGCAAGAAGTGAGCGATTGACCACAGTCTGTAGACAGTATTCTGTTACGCGTTCTGCATTTTATTAATGTCTAACTGTAACGATTCCAACTGCTTCGCTACTCGACCAACATCGCCTGCACCCTGCGTTAAAACAAGGTCACCGCCTTGAATTACGTTGGCTAAAGCCGATGGCAGTGCGTTGATATCGGCAACAAAGATTGGGTCTATCTTACCACGCCCACGAATAGTTCGACTTAATGAACGTCCGTCAGCCCCTGCAATCGGTTTCTCACCTGCAGAATAAACATCTAACAGAATTAGGACATCAACCTGCTCAAGAACGTTCGCGAAATCATCATACAGATCGCGAGTACGGCTATAACGGTGCGGTTGGAAGATCATAACAAGACGTTTATCAGTCCAGCCACTACGAGCAGCTTGAATCGTCACATCAACTTCGGTTGGGTGATGACCGTAATCATCGACCAGCATTGCAACGCCTTTACCTGTTTCATACTCACCTAGGTGATCGAAACGGCGACCCGTGCCTTCCGTTCCCGCCATCGCTTTGAGAATCGCTTCATCGCTGATGTCATCTTCTGTTGCAACAGCAATCGCAGCCGATGCATTCAATGCGTTGTGGCGACCTGGAATGTTCAACGTGATATCTAAGTTAGCTTTACCTTCACGTACAACCGTAAACTTGCCTTGTTGACCTTCTTGTACGTAGTTTTCAATACGAATATCTGCGTCTTCAGAGAAGCCGTAAGTAATCACTTGGCGGCTCACCTGAGGGATAAGTTCACGTACAACAGGATCATCAACACACATCACAGCCTGACCGTAGAATGGTAGGTTGTGTAAAAAATCAATAAACGTCTGCTTTAGCGTTTCAAAATCGCCGCCGTAGGTATCCATATGATCCGCTTCAATGTTAGTTACGATACTAACCATAGGTTGCAGATGTAAAAATGAAGCATCACTCTCATCGGCTTCAGCGATAAGAATACGGCTTGAACCTAAACGTGCGTTAGTACCAGCACTTTTAACCAAACCACCGTTTACGAAGGTTGGATCTAGGCCGGCTTCCGAGTAAATCTGTGTCACTAGCGCAGTCGTGGTTGTTTTACCGTGCGTACCTGCCACAGCAATACCGTGACGAAAACGCATCAGCTCAGCCAGCATTTCTGCACGACGAACGATCGGTGTGCGCGCTTCACGAGCTGCAATAATTTCTGGGTTTTCTTCGTTGATAGCGGTTGAAACAACCACCACACTTGCGTCGGCAACGTTACTCGCTTGGTGACCGATATAAACGGTCGCACCCTTGCTAACTAAACGATCAGTCACTGGGTTTTGAGCAATATCAGAACCCGTGATCTGGTAGCCTTCATTTAGCAAGACTTCAGCAATCCCGCTCATTCCGGCACCACCAATACCAATGAAGTGGATAGATTTAACACGGCGCATCTCTGGCACCATTGCACGGATTTGCGCTAAGTCTTGGGTATGTTCAATCGTCATCAATTCAATCTCATTATTTTGCTAAAGCTTTAATCGCTTCAGCGACGGTCACATCAGCATCAAGCTTGGCGGCTTGACGAGCTTTTGTTGCCATCATTTTTAATTCATTTCTATCAAGCTGCGTGATAGTGTTCGCTAGCTTATCAGCCGTTAGTTGAGGCTGTTCAATCATTAACGCTGCGCCACATTCAACTAAATGGTCGGCATTCAACGCTTGTTGTCTGTCTTTGTGCATAAACGGAACGAAGATAGAACCGACACCTGCCGCAGACACTTCTGATACGGTTAATGCACCTGAGCGACACACTAATAGATCTGCCCACTCATAAGCTTGCGCCACATCATCAATAAATTCAGTCACTTGAACATTACCAACAGAATGTGATTTGTATTGCTCAATAACTTGTTGTTGATTGTTCTTACCCGCTTGGTGCATCACAGTGAAGCCTTCACCAAGCTGCGCCATCGTTACTGGCAAGGTATCGTTTAGGATTTTTGCGCCCTGACTGCCGCCCATAACCAAGATGCGAATATCGCCGTCACGCTCCGCCATGCGTTGCTCGGGTTCAGCTAAGGCAACCACATCTTCGCGTACTGGGTTACCCACCACTTCTGCGGTAGGAAACGCACCAGGGAAAGCTTGGAAAACCTTTTTAGCAATCTTAGACAGCCATTGGTTGGTTAAACCTGCCACTGCATTTTGTTCATGGAGAACCACTGGAATGCCAGACAACCATGCCGCGATACCACCCGGGCCACTCACGTAACCACCCATGCCAAGTACCACATCAGGCTGCCATGCTTTAATGTGTTGTCTTGCTTGAAGTATGGCATTAATAATCTGGAACGGCGCTTTAATTAACTTGCTAATGCCTTGACCACGCAGGCCTTTCACTTTGATGAAGTCGATTTCAATGCCATGCTTTGGCACTAAATCCGCTTCCATTCTGTCTGCTGTGCCTAACCAGCGAATTTCCCAACCTTGTTGCTGAAGCTTTTTCGCTACTGCTAACCCTGGGAAAACGTGACCGCCAGTACCACCAGCCATCACTAAAAGTTTTTTGTTTTGTTTCATCACGTTAGATTCTTATTCTACTAATTCGTTTTGACTATCAGCTTGTTCTTTTTGTTGCATTCGGCATTCGTGGTCAATGCGCAGCAGCATTGATACCGCCACAGACATAACAATTAAACTCGAACCACCATAACTGATTAGCGGTAGGGTTAGACCTTTGGTCGGAACGATGCCAGATGCAGCACCTACGTTAACAAGCGTCTGAAACGCAAACCAAATACCAATACCAAAAGCCAGATAGCCGCTGAACACTTGATCGTGTTCAAAGGCTTTTTTGCCAATAAAAATGGCTTTAAAAACCAAGCTAAAGATGAGTATCAAGACCAAGGTCACGCCAACAAAACCCAATTCTTCTGCCAACACAGCAAATACAAAATCGGTGTGCGCTTCGGGTAAGTATTCGAGTTTCTGAATTGAGTTACCGAGCCCTTGCCCCATCCAATCACCACGGCCAAACGCCATCAATGACTGAGTTAACTGGTAACCACTGCCGAACGGGTCGTTCCAAGGTTCCCAGAATGAGGTAACACGTCGAACACGATAAGGCTCTATAACAATCAAACCGACGACCGCGGCAATACCTGCCACCATCAAGGCGATAAACTGTGAAAGCTTGGCACCAGCAATGAATAGCATGCCGAACAGGGTCACTAGCATTACGACCACAGTACCTAAATCGGGCTGGCCTAGCAGCAGCACGGCAAAAGCGCCGAATACCATGATCGGTTTACCAAAACCACCGAAGAAGGTTTTTCTCACTTCATCTTGCTTCCGAACCAAGTAGCCCGCCATAAAGATAAACAGCGATAACTTGGCGACTTCAGCGGGTTGTAAGTTAAATAGCCCTAATGGGATCCAACGCGATGCGCCGTTAACCGACTTACCGACGGCTAATACCACAATCAGCAAGAAGAAGGACAAGCCCAGTAGATACATACTGTATTGAAACCAGCGTTGCATCGGGATTTGCAATATGATGCTAGAGACACCTAACGCCAATACAAGGAAGATGGCATGACGGAACATAAAGTGAAACGGCTGATCGGTTAAACGAGCACTGATGGGGAACGAAGCAGACGTCACCATCACCAAACCTGTCAGCATTAGCCCAAGAGCAATCCACACCAATTGACGATCGTAAAGCGCCTCGGGAGTAGCACGGTTTAGCCACTGCCAGATGGATTGATTAATCTCTTTGACTCTTTGCACTGAATGTTAGTCCTTCAACACGTTAAGCATACTCATGAGCAAGCTCAGTGAACGCATCACCTCTTGCCATGAAATTATTAAATTGATCGAAGCTTGCGCACGCCGGAGACAGCATCACCATATCTCTAGCCACCAGCTGTGGCGAGATAGATTCGATTATCTGCTGCATGGTATCGAACTTTTGTGCCGATGGGTGCAGAGGCATGAATTGATCTGCATCTTCACCGAAACAACACAGCTGAACACGCTCAAGTTGCGCCAATACTGGTTCAAGCTCACTAAAGTCAGCACCTTTACCAACGCCGCCAACCAAAAGATATAACGTACCTTGATACTCCAACCCAGACAGGGCTGCCAATGTGCTGGCTACATTCGTTGCTTTGGAGTCATTAACCCATTTGATTTCGCGCTTGTCAGCCACGACTTGGCAACGATGCGTCAAACCGTTATAGGCCTTCAAAGCATCAAGACTTTTGCTGTAGTCGATACCAACTTGCTTCAATAGTGCAAGTGAGACTAACGCATTCGCCACATTGTGACGTCCAACCAATGTTAAATCTTGGGTAGCAAGGACAGGTTTACCGTGATCGACCAACCACTCAGTACTATCAATCGTTGATACACCAAACTCTTGGTTATCTAGGCCAAAAGTCAACAATGGCATTGTCTGGTCAGGGTAAGTCTCTTTGTCTTCACGATTAACAATCGCACACTGCGCGTTATTAAAAATTCTTAACTTGGCTTCACGATAATCAGCCATACCCTGATAGCGATCCATGTGATCTTCTGACAGGTTCAAAAAGGCTGCTGCTACAAGGTTTAGGTTCGATGTGGTTTCTAACTGGAAGCTTGAAAGCTCAAGCACATATAAATCCGCATCAAGTTCTAGAAGGTCTAGAAGGTCTAGGGCAGGAATGCCAATATTGCCGCCAACGCCAACATTAAGCCCAGCAGCCTTAGCAAGCACACCAGTCAGATCAGTCACGGTACTCTTACCGTTTGAACCAGTAATCGCCACAACAGGCTTATCTACAGCCCAACCAAACAGCTCGATGTCGCCAACGACAGGCGTACCCGCTTGAAGCACATCTTGAATTTCAGGTGTCGCTAAAGCAATGCCTGGGTTAGCAACCACCAGATCAGCCTCAGCTAGCCATTGGCTATTCCAGCTTCCAGAATGCAGCTCAACCGACTCAGGCAAAGATTCCTTTCCTGGTGGTAGCTCTCGCGTATCAATTACCTTTACGCAAGTATGGGGCTGATATTTTACGAGATGTTTAACGACAGAGAGCCCGGTAATACCGAGCCCCACAACCACTACATTTTGAATATTTTGCCAACGTTCCATTTAAACAAGATGCTCTTAATAGTTTTAAAGAGCCCCTATTCAGAGGCTCATACAGGATTAACGAACTTTCAGTGTCGCTAGGCCAACCAGTACTAATACCATTGAGATTATCCAAAAACGCACGATAACACGCGGCTCTGGCCAACCTTTAAGTTCATAGTGGTGGTGAATCGGTGCCATGCGGAAAATACGCTGACCACGCAATTTGTAAGAGCCCACCTGCAGAATCACTGACAGAGTCTCCATTACAAACACACCACCCATGATCACTAGTATCAACTCTTGACGAACGAGTACCGCAATCACACCTAACGCACCACCCAGTGCTAGAGAGCCAACATCGCCCATGAATACTTGTGCTGGGTAAGTGTTAAACCATAGGAAGCCAAGGCCTGCACCAACGATAGCAGTACATACCACCACCAGTTCAGAGGTGTATGGGATGTATGGAATGTGTAGGTATGCTGCAAAGTTAACGTTACCTGTCGCCCAAGCGATAACAGCAAAACCCGCAGCAACCATAACCGTTGGCATAATCGCCAAGCCATCTAGGCCATCAGTTAGGTTTACCGCGTTACTGGTACCCACAATAACAAAGTAAGTTAGAACAATGTACAGTAAACCAAGTTGTGGCATCACATCTTTAAAGAAAGGCACCACTAATTGTGTCGCAGCAGTGTCTTGCCCATGAGCATACAGAGCAAACGCCACAACCAATGCAATAGCCGATTGCCAGAAGTACTTCCAACGCGCAATCAAGCCATCAGTGTTCTTACGAACGACTTTACGATAATCATCAACAAAACCAACTGCACCGTAACCGCCTAGCACGACAAGTACGGCCCAAACGTAAGGGTTTGATAAGTCAGCCCAAAGTAAGACCGTAATGATGATCGCAGCAAGGATCATCACACCACCCATGGTTGGTGTACCACGCTTACTGAAGTGAGATTCTGGGCCGTCATTACGAACAACTTGGCCAATTTGCAGCATTTGCAGACGCTCAATTAAACGAGGTCCCATCCACAGCGACAGACATAAAGCCGTCAAAATGCTCGCGATTGCACGAAACGATAAGTATTCGAACAAACGGAAAAAAGAAAAGTGTGGCTGTAGTAGCTCTGCAAGCCAAATTATCATGAAAAGTTCTCCTTTAAAGCAGCGGCTATTTTACTCATTCCTGCACTATTGGCGCCTTTTACCAACAAGGTATGTGGCGCGTTTTCTGGCAAGCTCAAGTGCTGCTCTATGTGCGCGATCATCGCTTCATGCGTTGCAAAGTGAGTGCCGTTACACACTTCACTAATCACCTTGGTATCATCACCGTAAGTGAGTACATGCTCAAAAGCGAATGGGGCAGCATATTCACCGACTTGACGGTGAAGTGCAAGGCTTTCATCGCCTAACTCAGCCATATTGCCTAAAATCAACCAACGCTGACCTTTGAAGCTCGACAACAATTTAGCTGCAGCCTTCATTGCCGGTACACTGGCGTTGTAACTGTCATCTATCAGCTTGATATTCTGACTTAATTGTTGAACCTCAACTCGGCCTTTAACTGAGATAAGATTCGCTAAACCGCTTTTAATTTCTGCAAGCGTGGCACCGAATTGAATGCTCAGTGCTGCTGCGGCTAATGCGTTGGCTACATTGTGCTGACCAATAATGCCAAGTTCGACATCGATAGCGCCTTGCGGGGTCTGCATATCAAAGCAAGCTTCACCCTGCTCGTTGATGCGAATATTCGTCGAAAAGTAATCCGCCGTGTCATCACTTTCAGAAAAGGTCAGTACGTTTTTGTCTGCAAGCACATCTTTCCAGAAGTCACCACCATTGCTCTCTAGGTTAACAATAGCAGTATCACCAGCAGCAAGCCCCTGAAAAATTTCGCCTTTCGCTTGTTTAACACCATCAATTGAGCCAAAGCCCTCTAGATGCGCGGCAGCAACGTTATTCACTAAGGCCACCTGTGGTTTCACAAGCTGCGTGGTATAGGCAATTTCACCAATGTGGTTCGCGCCCAGTTCTATCACGGCATAGTCGTCATTGGGTTCACTGCGCAGCAAGGTTAGTGGTACTCCAATATCATTATTGAAGTTACCCGCTGTAAACAGCACTTTGCCACGTTGTTGTAGAATACTCGCGACCATCTCTTTGACGGTCGTTTTGCCACAGCTTCCTGTTATCGCCATGGTTGGCACGTTACATTGTTTGTGGATCCAAGCACTTAGCTGACCTAAAGCAAGTTTAGTGTCTTCAACAACAACTTGAGTAATATTTAGGTCAAGTTTTCGTTGAACTAATAACGCACTCGCATTGGCCTCAACAGCCTGACCACAAAAATCATGCGCATCAAAACGTTCACCTACAAGAGCAACAAACAGTGCACCTTCTTCAACGGTGCGAGTATCGGTAGAAACCGCATTGATCAAACTATTGCTCGATTTGCCAGCCTCTATCAGCTGACCGTACACCGCTGAGCAGATCTGCTCGAGTGATACATCAATCATTATGAAATACCTAAAAGTTGTAGTGCTGACTCTCGATCCGAATAGTGGATCGTTTTGTCTTTCAATACTTGGTAATCCTCATGGCCTTTACCTGCCAGAAGAATAATGTCGTTATTACCCGCCTGCTCTAGAGCAAACTTAACCGCCTGAAAGCGATCGTGTTCAACAAAGGCGACTTCAGGCTCACTTAAACCTGCCAGCATGTCTTTAACAATCAATGCCGGGTCTTCACTGCGAGGGTTGTCATCTGAAATAATAATGTTATCGGCGAACTGCTCTGCGGTAACCGCCATCATAGGGCGCTTGCCTGTATCTCGATCACCACCGCAGCCAAAGATTGCCCATAGCTTTCCAGAGCAATGTACACGTAGTGCTGCCAATGCTTTCTCTAAAGCGTCTGGCGTATGCGCGTAATCGACAACCACTTTTGCTTTGTTCGGCACTTGGAACAGTTCCATACGACCAATCACAGGTTGCAACTGAGGCGCAGTGTCGACCAAGATTTGCTTATCGATACCTAATGACAGCAAGGTCGCAAAGGCAACCAGTACATTTGATGCGTTGAACTGGCCAATTAAAGGAACAGACAGTTGTCCCTGCCCCCAGCTACCATCAAAAGCGAGTTTGATACCCGTCTCTGCATAAGCAACATCAGATGCCCATACCGACTGTTGGTAGCCAGTTAACGGAAGCAATGACACAGCTACTGCATTGGACAGATCAGCCATCCAAGCTTTACCGACTTCATCATCAACATTAATCACAGCGTGCTTACACTTATGCTGAGTAAACAAGCTCTTCTTAGCCAGAGCGTACTCTTGCATCGTGCCGTGGTAATCCAAGTGGTCACGGCTCAAGTTAGTAAATACACCAGCCTCAAAATCCAATGCCTTAACTCGGCCTTGAACCAAACCATGAGACGAGATTTCCATCGCGGTATAAACAGCGTTTTCTTCAGCCAACTCACTCAGCGTACGTTGTATTTCAATCGCACTACCGGTCGTATTCGCCGCCGTTTTAAGGTTGTCTAGAAAACCGTTACCCGTGGTGCCCATTACCGCAGAGCGTTGGCCGACTAAATCTAGCCACTGAGCAATCAATTGGGTGATAGTGGTTTTGCCATTGGTGCCGGTAACACCAATCAGCTTAGTCGCCTGAGACGAGTAAACACGACCGGCCAACTCAGATAACACCAAGTTAAGGTCTTTAATGTAAACAACCGGAACAGCATCCAACCACTCAATCAGACCATGGGCCTTTTCAGCATCAGCTTGTGCGATAACGGCATTGGCTCCCTGTGAGACCGCTTTGTCAATGAAACGACGGCCATCAACAGCATGCCCAACTACAGCAACAAAAATATCGCCGTCTTTGATGGCACGACTATCCAACTCCAACTGTTCAACGGCAATCGCATCCAGCTCAGGTGAACTAAAGTCACCCCAAGGAGAAAGTAAAGATGACAGCGTGAGGCTATTACTCATATTGAATCCTGATTGGCTCTATTCTTGAAACTTGTTTTCATCAGCAGGGACATTCAGAATTTGCAGTGCGCCCTTCATGATTTCAGAAAAAACAGGGGCTGCGACCGAGCCACCATAGTAGAGGTCACCTTGAGGTTCATTGATCATCACAACCAAAGAGACTCTTGGGTCACTCACTGGAGCAACACCTGCGGTATAGGCGAAGTACTCGTCTCCATAACCACCGGAAATCGCTTTTCTAGATGTACCTGTTTTTGCTGCTACTCGGTAACCCGGCACGGCAGCTCTTGTCGCTGTACCGCCCTTTTGGGTTACGCCTTCTAGCATGTTCAAAACCAACTCAGCATTTTCGCGCTTGATGCTCTGTTTTGAGAAATCTTGGTCGTTGCTTTTAACGATATGGATAGGTTCGTAAACACCGTGATTCGCTAACGTCGCATAGGCATGAGCCAATTGCAGCGGAGTAATCGCTAGACCATAACCAAAGGATAAGGTAGCGATTTCAAACTTAGACCAGCGTCGACGGTTCGGGAAAATACCCGCGGTCTCACCGACTAGATTCAGCCCAGACATCTCGCCAAGACCAACAGAACTGTACATGCCCAGTAGCGCTTCAAGTGGCATATCCAGTGCTAACTTCGCCACACCGATGTTACTCGACTTCTTAAGGATTAACGCCAAGTCTGCCTTACCAACTTTGGAAGTATCACGTACACGGCTACCACCGATTTGCATGATGCCGTTACCCGTATCAATTACAGTATCAGCATCCGCGGTACCATTTTCGAGAGCGGCAAGAACAACAAACGGCTTAACCGTCGAACCTGGCTCAAAAGCATCGGTGATCACGCGGTTACGCATCTTAAAGCTTTGTAAATCAGCACGATTGTTTGGGTTGTAAGACGGTGCGTTAACCATGGCCAAAACCGCACCCGTTTTTACGTCTAATAAGATGGCAGATCCAGACGTCGCCTTGTGATCGGCTACCGCCTGTTTAATCGCTCGATAAGCGATGGCTTGTAAGCGCTGATCGATGGTCAATTCGAGTGGTTTACCTTCTTCACGCTCTTCTAGTGCAATGTTTTCAACTACTCGCCCGTAACGGTCTTTACGGATTGTACGTTTACCTGCTTCACCCGTGAGCCACTTATCGTAGCTGCGCTCGACACCTTCTAGGCCGTGTCCATCAATTCCGGTCACACCAATAAGATGCGCGCTGACTTCACCGGCTGGGTAATAACGACGTGATTCTGCTTTAAGACCAATACCCACCAGCTTTAAGTCGCGGATGTATTTCGCCATTGCTGGGCTAACTTGTCTTTGTAGGTAGATAAAACGACGAGATTTGTCGCTGGAGATCTTGTTGATCATCGATTGTCGATCTAAGCCAAGTACATCAGCTAGCGCATACCAACGATCAATTTGGGCCATGCCATTTTTATCGAAAATCGTTTTAGGATCGGCCCATACCGCTTCAACTGGAACACTCACAGCAAGCGGCTCGCCATTGCGGTCTGAAATAATACCGCGAGCAGAAGGAATGGCCTTAACACGTACTGAGCGAAGGTCGCCCTGACGAATTAAGTTATCTGGTTCAATAATTTGGATGTAAGCCACACGACCAACCAGCGCAGCAAAGGCAAGAAACACGAAAGCAATAACAACGTTGAAACGCCATTTAATAAGAATTGGATCCGAGTCCTTTTCGCTCTTCACTCGCTCTTTCGTTGGTTTCTTAACGGCTTTCGCGGGGGCTTTTTCCTTTTTTCCGGTCATTTCAGTGTGATCACAACTTCTTTGTCGGAGTCTGGACGTTTCATGTCTAGCTCTCGTTTTGCCGATGCTTGAACGCGGCTATGTTCAGCCAGAGCCGTCTCTTCAAGCATTAAATTTCGCCATTCATTATCAAGCTGTTCACGCTCACTCAATGCCATGTCTTTTTGCGTGATTGCCTGACGTGACATGTGTGTCGTGAGAACGACCCCCATCGCGCTCGCGAAGATACAGATAAGCAGCACCAATGGGACTTTACCCACGGAGATCAAATCAAAAAATATTATCTTGGCTAAGTTAGGTTTGGAGGTCTTCATTGACTATAGCTTTTCTGCGATTCGTAATACTGAGCTACGCGAACGAGTATTCTCATCCACTTCATCTTTAGAAGGCTTGATCGCTTTACCAACAGGCTTAAGATCAGCACTGCCTAGCGCTTTGATCTGCTCTTCTGTTAGTGGCAGGCCATGTGGTACTTGCGGACCTTGGCTCTCTTTACGGATAAAGCGCTTCACCATGCGGTCTTCAAGAGAGTGAAAGCTAATAACAGACAAACGGCCTTGAGGAGCAAGAATGCTTGCTGCGCCTTTCAGGGCTGTATCGATCTCTTCAAGTTCACTGTTGATGTAGATACGGAAGGCTTGGAAAGCACGTGTTGCTGGGTGCTTTTTCTCTTTGAAGCTTTTTGGAGCTACATCAGAGATAAGCTTAGCCAATTGGCCAGTACGTGTTAACGGTTCGTTCTCTTCGTTCTCTTGATAAGCAATGATGCCTTTCGCGATACGACGAGCGTGTTTGTCTTCACCGAACTCACGGATAACCCATGTGATGTCATCAAGATCGGCTTCAACTAACCACTGAGAGACAGGAATACCGGTTGTTGGGTCCATACGCATATCAAGCGGACCGTCTTTCATGAAGCTAAAGCCACGCTCAGCGTCATCTAGCTGTGGTGAAGAAACACCTAGATCCAGTAACACACCATCCACTTGACCGACTAAGTCATAACGCTCTGCATATTCAGCCATACCTGAGAACGGGCCGTGAATAATCGTAAAACGAGGGTCATCAATCTTTTGCGCTTCTGCAATCGCTTGTGGATCGCGGTCAATACTAAAGAGTCGTCCATTCTCGCCCAGTTTAGACAGGATTGTACGGCTGTGACCACCACGGCCAAAAGTACCATCGATGTAGGTACCGTCAGGTTTGATCGCAAGTCCGTCAATAGATTCGTTAAGCAATACTGAAATATGTTTGAATGCTTCTGTCATAGTCTTCTCAGTGAGTGGATTGAGCCATTAGTTCGGCAATAATTTGTTCTATTAACGTTTTAGTGTACTGATTTCACGCCGTATCTCCACCATATTGTGTATAGGCTTTGGGAATTTTTGACCCAAGCTCATATCAGGGTGAAGGATTCTAAGGAAATCTAAATAATTTACGTCAATATAAAGCAAAAAACCCATCACTACCGTTAAGTAATGATGGGTTCTTTATATAGGTGGAGTTGACACATACGCCGGGTTCTGTTCCGCTTGCGCGGCGGTAACCATTCGTCTAGGCCTGCAATCGCTCACAGGCTCAAGCAATCTACCCGCCCCCATACGCGAGCAACGCAATGTGAGGGCCTATTTGATCTTGCTCCGGGTGGAGTTTACCTTGCTACGAACTGTTGCCAGTCGCACGGTGCGCTCTTACCGCACCCTTTCAGCCTTACCTGTGCCCCTTCCGAAGAAATGAGGCCATCGGCGGTCTTCTCTCTGCTGCACTTGTCGTGGGCTCGCGCCCCCCAGACGTTATCTGGCACCCTGCTCTATGGAGCCCGGACGTTCCTCCCCTCTGCCAGTCTCCCGAAGGACTTCAACGTCAGTTTCCCGAAGGACCTCAACGTCAGTCTCCCGAAGGACATCAGCAAAGCAGCGATTACCCGTTCAACTCCGAGGGCGGATTGTATAGAGATTAGGGTGCAGTGTCTAGCGAGATCACAAATATGGTGCAAACCTCTAAGCAACTGCGTGAATTTTACACAATTCAGACAAAAAAAGAGGAATAACGGCAATACCATCACTCCTCACAAGCTTTTCAATACAGGTTAGCTACTCTATAAAGAGGTTTCTAGTGGTCTAGATGCTCTAGGCCCCATTTGTATAACGCGTTCTTTTTCAGATTGTAGATTTCTGCCGTCATCGCCGCCGCTTTTTTAAGAGGCAGCTCTTTGGTTAGAATGCCTAGTGTGCGAGTCGCTTCGTCTGGCAGTTCTGTGCTCGCTTCTTCACGGTGGCCGTGAATCAGTAACACCATCTCACCGCGTTTACGGTTCGCGTCTTCTTCAATCCACTCAATAAGTTCACCCAGTGGCAGCCCTTGGATGGTTTCGAAGGTTTTAGTTAGCTCACGCGCCAATACAACCTCACGGTCAGGGCCAAGAATCTCAAGCATGTCTTGCAAAGAGTCTGAAATACGGTGTGGTGATTCATAGAAGATGCAGGTGCGCTCTGCCTTTGCGATCTCTAAGAACTTGTCTTTACGACCTTTGCTTTTGGGCGGTAAGAAGCCTTCAAAGCTGAAACGATCTGACGGTAAACCAGAAGCACTTAACGCGGTAATCACAGCACAAGCACCAGGAAGTGGCACAACTCTCACACCCGCTTGACGACATTGTGAGACAAGATGGTAACCTGGGTCACTAATTAAAGGAGTACCCGCATCAGAGACTAATGCGATAGACTGACCTTCTAATAACCTTTCGACTAGAACTTGCGCTTTAGTTTGTTCATTATGATCATGTAAAGCGAACGTTCTGGTTGATATATTGAAGTGAGCAAGCAGCTTACCCGTGTGGCGTGTGTCTTCGGCTGCAATAACATCGACACTTGATAAAATTTCAATTGCTCTTTGAGTGATATCTCCCAAATTTCCGATTGGGGTTGGCACAATGTAGAGAGTTGGGCTCTCTGTGAGCAAGGTTTTGTTATCTGTCATTTGTTTACCATCACTTCAACGATTAATATAGATACAAATTTATACGGAATTTAAAGAACTCATGGCAACGATGAACCATAAGAGACTCAGTGTACCACGCTTACTAACTCCAATTGCATTAGCAATTACATTGGTGGCTTGTTCTTCAGGTCCTCAAGCACCAACGAGCGTTGATATTACACTAGATCCAGCGCAATCAACTGAAAGTTACATGATGCAAGCGGATAGTAGCAAAGGAAGTCTACAAAACGACTGGTTAATCATGGCGCTTAAGGCTTCTGTGCAAGCTGGAAAAACCGATCAAGCAACTCTGCTTATTAAACGCTTAGCAAAACAAGAGCTGAGCGAAACGCAACAAGCGGAATGGCAATTAGCTCGCGCTCAACTGTTGGTGAATAACTCGCAGCCTGAACAAGCTTATAGCCAACTGAACTTCCAGCCTTGGTGGAAACTTCCGAACGAGCAGTGGAAAGATTATCACGAGCTACGCGCGAACATTTCTGAAATGCAAAGCGAGTATTTTGAAGCAAGCCGTGAGTTAGTTCTTTATTCAGAATATCTAGACGCTGACGACGAGCTCCAACAACAAGCTGCTGACCGTATTTGGCAGAACCTAAATAGCTACTCTCAATATGAGATTCTGGAGCTTAAGACGTCGCCTACAGAAGACGTTCTTGCAGGTTGGTTACAGCTGGCGATTTACATGAAGACGCTGAATTCAAACCTTCCAAACCTGCAGGAAACCCTGTCTGATTGGCTAGCAGAGAATTCTCAGCACCCAGCAGCAACATATACACCTCAGGCGATCACTGACATCTTGGCGCTAGAGATCAGCAAGCCAACCAGCACTGCACTATTACTGCCTCTAACCGGTAAGTACGGCAAGCAGGCACAACTTGTGCGTGACGGTTTCATCTTTGCGATGATGAATGACAAAGAGCGCGAAGAAGATGCAACGCTGACGGTAATGGATACCAACGTGCAAAGTGCCGCTGAGATTAAAGCGACACTGGAAGAGAACAATGTTGATTTCATCGTTGGCCCGCTGATCAAGAGTAACATCACTAAGCTTCAGCAAGCACAGAAAAACCACGAAAACTCGATTCCAGCATTAGCTCTGAACATTCCAACACAACTAGAACCTGATACTAACATTTGTTATCTCGCTCTATCGCCAGAACAAGAAGTTGCTCAGGCAGCGAAACACCTATTTGCTCAAGGCTACAAGTATCCGCTTATCCTTGCGCCAAGAGGACGTTTAGGTGAGCGTGTTGAGCAAGCGTTTAAAGAAGAGTGGAAAAAATACAGCAGCAACGATGTTGCTATCAGCTTATTCTCTGACAAACGCCAACTGCAACGTAATGTGAATCAGGTATTCGGCCTGCAAGAGAGCCAACAGCGTATCGCTCAAATGGACGGGTTACTGAACCTAGACCTAGAAACAGAGCCACGCAGCCGTCGTGATATCGATTCTGTTTACATTGTGGCTAAGAACTCAGAGCTAACGCTAATCAAACCCTTCATTGAAGTTGCAATTAACCCTGATGCTAGCCAGCCCGCTCTTTTCTCAAACTCACGCAGCAACAGCGGTGATAAGCAGTATGAAGACCTAACCGGTGTGTTCTACAGCGATATCCCACTATTAGTTGAGAATAAAAACGAGCTTAATAAAGAGCTCAACGACCTATGGCCTGCACACTCAAACGGCCAAAAACGCTTGCAAGCACTGGGAATGGATGCTTACTACCTAATGGATGCACTGCCACAGATGAAAGCAGTGCAAGGTTACAGCATTCCAGGTGAAACGGGTGTGTTAACCATCGATAACAACTGTGTAGTTCAACGTGAAATCAGCTGGGCAGAGCATGGGGCTTTTTAGCCGAAAGTTCCTATCCAAACCAAGCATCACCCACAAACAAGTGGGTGATAAATACGAGACCGTGGCAAAATCTTATCTGATTAACCACGGTTTATCGTTAATAGAACAAAACTTCATAGCAAAATGTGGCGAGATTGATCTTATAATGCGCCATAACAATACGGTTGTGTTTGCTGAGGTAAAATACCGCAAGCAAACCCGCTACGGACATGCCGCTGAAATGGTGACTGCCAAGAAGTCACAGAAACTGCTCAAAACAGCCAATGTTTGGCTTATGCAGCAAGGATTGTCGGTGCACTCTACAGATTTCAGGTTTGATATTGTTGCCATTGAAGGGCCGAATGACACTATCGACTGGATTCAAAACGCGATTACCCAAGGATAAACATGCTAGACAGCATTAAAGAAAGTTTCACAGAAAGTATTCAAATCCAAATTGCGGCTGCAGAAGCTCTGCCTGACGCAATCACGCATGCCGCTCAAGCAATGGTTGCGACCTTGCTTAACGGAAACAAAATTCTTTGTTGTGGTAATGGTGGTTCGGCGTCGAATGCTCAGCAATTTGTATCGTGCCTACTCAACCGGTTTGAAACAGAGCGCCCCAGCCTTCCAGCAATGGCACTCACAGCAGACAACACCACGCTAACGGCTGTGGCTAACGACTACCACTATGAAGAGATCTTCTCTAAGCAGGTGCGTGCATTCGGTCAAACTGGCGATATTCTGTTGGCTATCTCGACTAGCGGTAACAGCAAGAACATCATCAAGGCAATGGAAGCGGCGGTAACTCGCGACATGACCATCATCGCCTTTACCGGTAAAGATGGTGGTGAGATGGCAGGTTTGCTTGGTGAACACGATGTAGAGATTCGTATCCCGTCACACCGTACAGCGCGCATTCATGAAGTACACATGGTGACACTGCACTGCCTATGTGACCTAATCGATCAAGTACTCTTCCCTGCCCACGAAGAGTGATATACGGAGCATCACAATGAAATCATTAACCTCTATGAGGCTTTTTAAGCTGATTAATGTTTCGCTACTTACACTGTCTCTGTCTGGTTGTGCTGGCATTTTCATTGCTGGTGCTGCAACTACTGCAAACCTAGTCACGGATACGCGAACAACCAAAGAGATTTGGAACGACAACAACATCGAATTTGAAGTTGCAGCGATTACCAATAAACAACCATTCCGTGGCAATGTACGTGTCACCGCTAGCTCATACCGAGGTTCAGTGGTGTTGATGGGGCAAGCAACCACAGATTCAGAACGTCGCGCTTTTGAAAACCAAGCCAAAGAAGTGGCTGGCGTTGAGAGCATCCACAATCAAGTTCGAGTGAAAGAACCTTTGTCTGTAAGTGCTATCAGTAAAGACAGCTGGATTACCACTAAGGTGAAATCAGCTCTGCTTGCGAATGCTGAGCTTAACGGCATCAAAGTAAAAGTGATTACTGAGGATTCAGAAGTATTCCTACTTGGACTCGTGACTAGAGAGCATGCCGATATCGCGACAGAAGTTGCGCGTAACATATCTGGCGTAAAACAGGTTATTCGAGCGTTTGAATACGGTGAAGAAGAGACGGCTGTTAACTAGCCGTAAGCCAGTCAACTAAATGCGATATAGCAGAAAAGAAAAAGCAGCGACGAGTCGCTGCTTTTTTATTTGGTTCGTTATCTAATACCAATCGTAGTAAATAATCTATCATTCTAGCTTGTTAAAAATTTCGATAACTGCGTTAGAATTTTTGATTGTAGAATAACTACTTATCAAAAAATTCCGCCTTGCTCTCAAGCTTTTTTCCTGCGCTATTTCTGATCACTTACTTACTGTGATTGGTATAACTAACGTTATTTGATAACACGAAGGCTTGGGCGACCTTTCGCTGGACGAGGTGGCTCAGGATCTGAGTCTGGCTCTTCAGCATCTACGTCTGCCGTTGCTACGCTCAAAGATGGGCCTTTTTCTGGTTCTTCAAAAGGACTTTCTTCAATCCCTTCTTCAAACGCTTCCATGTAAGCCTCTTCAGGTTCAAACATGGTACCAGCACCATTTTCACGAGCATAAACCGCTTGAACTGCGTAAAGCGGAACGATCACAGAGTGTGGACGACCACTAAAGCGAGCACTAAACGTCACAGCTTCGTTACCCAGTTCAAGTTGTCCAACCGCACGAGGCGCGATGTTCAGAATGATCTGACCATCTTGAACAAACTCTTCTGGAACTCGCACACCCGGTAATGTTGCTTCAACAACAAGGTGCGGAGTTAGTTCGTTATCAACCAGCCATTCATAAAATGCACGAAGCATGTATGGTCGGCGTGGAGTCATATTAGAAATATCCATAAACGCTTAGCGAACGAGTCGCATCTCACGCTCAGCTTCAGTTAGAGAAGCTAGGAATGAATCACGTTCGAATACGCGGTTCATGTAAATCTTAAGCTCTTTAGAACCAGGACCAATTAGTTCGATACCAAGCTCAGGTAAACGCCATAATAGCGGAGCTAGGTAACAATCAATTAGGCTAAACTCTTCGCTCATGAAGTATTCATACTCAGCGAAGATAGGAGCAAGAGTCAGTAGGTCGTTGCGCAGTTTAACGCGAGCTGCTTCAGATTCTTCAGCGTTGCCTTTAACGATCTTCTCTGCAACTGAATACCAGTTACGCTCAATGCGGTACATCATTAGACGGCTGTTACCACGAGCAACCGGGTATACAGGCATCAACGGTGGATGAGGGAAACGCTCATCTAGGTATTCCATGATGATCTTCGAGTCATATAGAGCAAGCTCACGATCAACAAGAGTAGGTACTGATTTGTACGGGTTCAGTTCAACAAGCTCTGCTGGTAGATTTTTTTCATCAACCAACTCAACTTCAACACTTACGCCTTTTTCAGCAAGAACGATGCGCACCTGATGGCTATACATATCAGAAGCACTTGAGAAAAGAGTCATTACAGAACGTTTATTGGCAGCTACAGCCATGGAGCCCTCCAGTACACTTTAAATAAAAACAATGGAGGCCTAAAGCCTCCATTGAACATTAACATAATTTGGGAATTAGCACGGTATTATAGCACAATTAGTGCACATCACGCCAATACTCTTTCTTCAGCAAAATCACGATGATAGTGAAGATTACTAAGAAGGCCATTACCCACCAACCCATAGCGTGACGCTCAAGTTGAACTGGGTCGCCCGAGTAAACCAAAAAGTTAACAAGGTCACGAACTGCTTCGTCGTATTCACCAGCACTTAATTCGCCAGAGCCGTCAGTCTCAGTGCCAACAACAACCGTCACTTCCTCGCCATCTACCATATGAGTATCGTAGATTGGTGTTGGGATACCTTGCAGTTCTTCAAGAACGTGCGGCATACCAACGCTTGGGAAAACAATGTTGTTCACGCCAAATGGACGAGACGGATCTTCATAGAAAGTACGAAGGTAAGTGTACAGCCAGTCTGCGCCACGAACACGAGCAACCAATGTTAGGTCTGGTGGCGGAGCACCAAACCAACTTGCCGCTTGATCAGAAGGCATAGCATTAACCATCAAGTCACCGATTTTCGCTTCAGGGTCGAAAATCAGATTTTCCTTCATAAGATCAACGGGGATCTCTAAATCATTCGCAACACGTTCATAGCGCTGGTACTGCGTTGAGTGACAAGCGAAACAGTAGTTCATGAACATCTTAGCGCCATTTTGCAATGAAGCTTTGTCTGTTAAATCATTGTTCGCTTTGTCTAATGGTACGTTTGCACCCGCTGCCATCACCAGTGACGGCAACATAGCAAATAAAATTACAATCCACTTTTTCATTTGAATGTCACCCTTTCTGGTAATGGTTTCGTCGCTTCATTTTTACTGTAGAACCACAGTAGAACGAAGAACATGAAGTAACCTAAGCTAAAGATTTGAGCCAGTAGCGTGTATGTTGGCGTTGCTGGAAGCGCACCAAGTACACCAAGCGCAATAAAGCTTATTGTGAATTGGATGATGTTAATCAAATGCAGTTTGCTACGGTAACGGTAAGAACGCACTTTACAACGGTCGAACCATGGTAGTAGGAATAGCACAACAATAGATGCGCCCATTGCTACAACACCTAGCAACTTATCAGGAACAGCACGCAGAATTGCGTAAAACGGCGTGAAGTACCATACCGGAGCGATGTGCTCTGGTGTTTTCAGTGGGTTAGCAGCTTCAAAGTTTGGCGGCTCAAGGAAGAATCCACCCATCTCTGGGTTAAAGAACAGCACATAACAGAAGAAGAATAGGAAACCGGCCACACCAACCATATCTTTCACGGTCCCGTATGGGTGGAAAGGAATAGAGTCAATGATGTCGTATTTCTTAGTGTAATCCTTGTGGAATGGGAACTGCGTTTTGTAGTCGTCGCCCATTGTGCCTTTAGGAAGTTTCGTCTCAATACCGTCTGGGTTGTTCGAACCCACTTCGTGCAGTGCTAGTACGTGAAGTACGATAAGCAGCAGAAGTACAATTGGTAGAGCGATAACGTGCAGTGCGAAGAAACGGTTCAGCGTTGCACCAGAGATGATGTAGTCACCACGGATCCAAAGCGTTAGGTCATCACCGATAACAGGGATCGCACCAAACAGAGAAATGATTACCTGAGCACCCCAGTAAGACATTTGACCCCATGGTAGTAGGTAACCCATGAAAGCCTCAGCCATAAGCACTAAGAAGATCAACATACCGAAGATCCAAAGTAGCTCACGAGGCTTTTGGTAAGAACCATAGATTAGGCCACGGAACATGTGCAGGTAGATAACAACGAAGAATGCCGAAGCACCTGTTGAGTGCATGTAACGTAGTAGCCAACCGTATTCCACATCACGCATGATGTATTCAACAGAAGCAAATGCACCCTCACCTGACGGTACGTAGTTCATTGTTAGCCAAATACCCGTAAGGATTTGGTTAACCAATACCAACATTGCCAAAGAACCGAAAAGGTACCAAAAGTTAAAGTTCTTAGGCATTGGGTATTCAGATAAATGCTTTTTATACGCATTCATCGCGGGTAGACGTTTCTCTACCCAATCAAGCAATCCTTGCATTACGCGTCTCCCTCGTCCACACCGATCATGATCTTAGTGTCACTCAAATACATATGCTTTGGTACAACAAGATTCAATGGAGCTGGTACGCCTTGGAATACTCGACCTGCCATATCAAACTTTGAACCATGACAAGGACAGAAGAAACCAGACTTAACACCCTGAACTTGTTCTGCAAAAGAATCCGGCAGGTAAGTTGGAGAACAACCTAAGTGCGTACAGAAACCAACAGCAACGAAGAATTCCGGCTTAATTGAACGGAACTCGTTCTGTGCGTATTCTGGTTGTTGTTCAGCTTCAGATTGAGGGTCACGAAGTTGACCACCGATCGATTTTAGGTTTTCTAGTACCGACTCAGCACGGCGTACAACCCATACAGGTTTACCTTGCCACTCGACACGAACCATTTGTCCCGGTTCTAACTTACTGACTTCCACTTCCACCGGCGCGCCCGCAGCTTTCGCCTTGGCACTCGGATTCCATGATTTAATAAAAGGCACGGCTACAGCAGCTGCTCCTAAACCACCAACAACGGCTGTTGTTGCGGTTAAGAAACGCCTGCGACCGTTATTTAAAGGCGCGTTGCTCATCCAAACATTCTCCCATTTGCTCCTTGTGGATTGAAATAATTCCGATTAAAGAGCATGGCTAACAAAATATGTATTTAGTTCTATTTATTGACGGCAAATGATAAATAAAACCCTACTTTTTGACAAGATAAAGCTACCTTTTTGTAACAATCATGAGGCAAAGCGCACATTGGGTTACAAAAGCTTTCAAAATATAAGAATTTGGAAATAAAACGAGGAAGGGAAAGCGTTTAGAGGGGGTATAAAAACAAAAAGCCCGGCATATAGCCGAGCTTTGAACCACAATTCCAGTCGTAAAACTGGGGGCGTGTACTTTTTCGTAAAGAAAAATTAACGCTTAGAGAATTGAGGTTTACGACGTGCTTTACGTAGACCAACTTTCTTACGTTCAACGCAACGAGCGTCACGAGTAACGTAGCCAGCTGCACGTAGAGCAGGACGTAGAGTTTCATCGTACTCCATAAGAGCGCGAGTGATACCGTGGCGGATTGCGCCAGCTTGACCAGAAATACCACCACCAGAAACAGTGATGTAAAGGTCAAGTTTCTCAGTTAGTTCAACTAGCTCAAGAGGTTGCTTAACAACCATACGAGAAGTTGGACGACCGAAGTAAACATCAAGGCTACGCTTGTTGATTACGATCTCACCAGAGCCTGGTTTGATGAAAACACGAGCTGCTGAGCTTTTGCGACGACCAGTGCCGTAGTATTGATTCTCTGCCATTTTCATAATCCCCTTAGATGTCTAGTACTTGTGGCTGTTGAGCAACATGGTTGTGCTCAGTACCAGCGTACACTTTAAGCTTACGGTACATCGCGCGGCCTAGAGGACCACGTGGAAGCATACCTTTAACTGCTAGTTCTAGAACCATTTCTGGTTTCTTAGCAATTAGCTTTTCAAAAGTGATAGTTTTAAGACCACCTGGGAACTCTGAGTGACGGTAGTAAACCTTACCCTTAGCTTTGTTACCAGTTACAGCAACTTTCTCAGCGTTAACAACGATGATGTAATCACCAGTGTCTACGTGAGGAGTGTATTCTGCTTTGTGCTTGCCGCGTAGGCGAGAAGCGATTTCACTTGCTAGACGGCCAAGAGTTTTGCCTTCAGCGTCTACAACATACCAGTCGCGTTTTACAGTTTCTGGTTTAGCAACGAAAGTTTTCATGCTAATAATTACCTATTTAAAAAATTTACACTTAAGGAATACTCGCGTATTCCCACTGTCTAAGAGTTACCATTCATCACCCCTTCGAGTGTTGGAAAACTCTTGGCATAACGTGATTTTACTCATCGCTAGAGGCCCGCAGTAACGGTAGGTCGCAGGATTATAGAGAAGAGCGAAGAAAAAATCACCTCTTTTTGAACAAAATCACGATTTTTTTAATTCTATTTCTTATTCGAGATAATCAAAGCTAACTTAAGTGTTCTTTTGCCAAATATTCATGGCTCTGCATTTCAATTAAACGCGACTGACAACGTTTAAATTCAAACTCTAGCTGACCATGGGTGTATAGCTTTTCTAGCTCCACTTCCGCTGAAATAATCAGCTTCACATTGCGCTCGTAGAACTCATCAACTAATGCAATGAAGCGCCTCGCAGCGTCATCTGAAGTCGCGCCCATTTGCAATACATCCGCCAATAGAACTGTGTGATAAACCCGAGACAACTCAATATAGTCGTTCTGGCTACGAGCCGACTGACAAAGCTGAGCAAAGGTACCATGCAGTACGCCATCACTCGCTTCGACTACATCTAATTGACGGTGGTTAACCTCTATCTGCTTAAGCTTCTCTTTATCTTCACCAACGAGCTGAGCGTAATACTTTTCGAGATTAATATTCGCTTGGCTATCTAGCGGGTAATGGTAAATCTCAGCCTGTTCTAAGGTACGTAGACGATAGTCAATACCACTATCGACATTAAGGATATGACAGTTGTCTTGAATGAGCTTGATGGCAGGTAAGAAACGCGCTCGCTGTAACCCGTTGCGATACAGATCCGCAGGTGGAATATTAGAGGTCGCAACCAAGATAGCGTTTCGAGCGAATAACTCTTGGAACAAGGTTCCTAGGATCATCGCATCGGTGATGTCTGAAACAAATAATTCGTCGAAACAGATAATGTCCGCTTCTTCCTTCAACTTGTCTGCGACTAAAGGCAATGGATCACTCACATTACCTAGCGCCTTTAGCTCATCATGAACTCGATACATAAAGCGGTGAAAGTGAACACGCATTTTTTTAGTGGTCGGTAAGGCATCATAGAACGTATCCATTAAGTACGTTTTTCCTCGCCCTACGCCACCCCAAAAATAGAGACCTTTCGGTGGTTGTGGCAGTTCTGGCTTTTTGCCTAGTAATTTCTGGAAGCGAGTCAGTTGAGGAATGGGCGTATTCATGTAATCTTGAAATTGATGAAAGAGTTCATCTAAAGATTTTACGGCTTGCTCTTGTGCTGGATCTCTTTGAAATCCATGTTCTTTTATATCTTGTTCGTATTTTTTAATGGGATTCATGACGACATTTCCACAATGAAAGCAATATCAGACAACAACTAAAAATGAGCCCAAACAGTACGAGGAATAACGTGATGTGGTGAATAATGCAGCATCAAACTGCTAACTAGCGCACACGCATTTCTCTTTATACTGCGGCTTTCTCATAGTACCATGGAGCTGTATCACGTGTAACTAAGTAGTAACAAACATGTTAAAAAACAATAATAAGGAGCTGTTATGCCTTGGATGTATGCCGTTGCCGGTTTACTAGTCGGAGTTATTTTAGGGGTCGCTATTTCTCGTCTCATGACACCTGAATACAAAAAACAAAAGAACGTACAGAAAGAATTGGATAGCGCAAAGTTTGCCCTTGAGCAGCAGCGACAAGAGCTGGCTGATCACTTTGCGAAATCAGCAGAAATGTTGGACACATTAGGTAAAGACTACACAAAACTGTACCAACACATGGAAAAAACAAGCTCAGAGCTGATTCCTAACCTGCCAGAGCAAGATAACCCGTTTGTGAAAACAGCCGCTGCCCATTCGGACAAGCCACAAGAGAAGCCTTCAGTAAAAGAGGCGACACTTGAGGAACAACCGAAAGATTACGCTAATGGCGCAACCGGTTTATTTACAGAGCAGAAGAAAGAAATCATGAATGCTCCCGATGTTGTTACAGCAAAAGCATCGTAAACATTTAACACTTCTGTGAACTTTACAAAGGTTTTTGAGTCATAACTTTCACTCAGGTCATTTGAAACTTATCATACTTATTAAACGTATAAGAGGGTTAAGACCTTAACTAGAGAGGAGTTTATGATGAAAAAACCTTTGCTTGCTTTATCAGTGCTAACTTTAAGCTTAAGTTCAATCATCACCCCCATTAAAGCAACAGCCGCACTGCCATTAAGTGTGGGTAATGAACAATTACCGAGCCTTGCTCCTATGCTTGAACAAGTGACCCCCGCTGTGGTTAGTATTGCCGTAGAAGGCAAACAGGTACAACGTCAGCAAATCCCTGAACAATTTCAATTCTTTTTTGGTCCAGAACAAACACGAGAGCGTCCCTTCCGCGGATTAGGCTCTGGTGTCATCATTGACGCCGAGAAAGGTCATATCGTGACCAATTACCATGTCATTAATGGTGCGGACGATATCAAAGTAAAACTGCATGATGGTCGAGAGTACGATGCTGAGCTAATCGGCGGCGACCAGATGTCTGATATCGCACTGCTAAAATTAGAAGAAGCCAAAAACCTGACCCAGATAAAAGTCGCAGACTCAGACAAACTAAGAGTTGGTGATTTTAGTGTCGCGATCGGTAACCCATTCGGACTTGGGCAAACCGTGACATCCGGTATTGTTTCTGCACTCGGCCGTAGCGGCCTGAATCTAGAAAACTTTGAAAACTTCATTCAAACCGATGCAGCAATCAACAGCGGCAACTCTGGTGGTGCGCTAGTGAACCTTAACGGTGAGCTAATTGGTATCAACACCGCCATTCTTGGCCCTAACGGAGGTAATGTCGGTATCGGCTTTGCAATCCCTTCTAATATGATGACAAACCTGACAGAACAAATTCTCGACTTCGGTGAAGTAAAACGCGGCATGCTTGGCGTTCAAGGCGGAGAAGTGACCTCTGAATTGGCAGAAGCACTCGGTTATGAATCAAGCAAGGGCGCCTTTGTTAGCCAAATCGTCCCTGACAGCGCAGCCGATAAAGCAGGACTGAAAGCGGGCGATATTATTGTCTCTATTAATGGCAAACGCATTGATACCTTCAGCGAGTTAAGAGCTAAGGTCGCAACACTCGGCGCTGGTAAGCAGATTGAACTGGGTGTGGTTCGTGACGGTAAGAGCAAAACCTTTGATGTGACGCTTGGTGAATCCACCAATAATAAAACACAAGCTGAGAAGCTCCATGAAGGACTAGCTGGTGCTGAGTTAACCAACACAACAGAGAGTGACTCTGCAACGGGCGTCAAGGTATCGAATGTTGCTCAAGGTTCACCAGCCGAAGCCTATCAACTCCTGAAAGATGACATCATCATCGGAGTAAACCGCCAGCCCGTTAAGAACCTTGCTGAGTTTAGAGAGATTCTTGAAAAACAACCTGGTGTACTGGCGCTTAATATCCAGCGAGGCGACCGAACTATCTATCTTGTGATTCGATAGTCTTACGTCAGCGCAATTACAGGGAGGCTCAGTAAGTTTGCTTTAAACTTACTCAGTCTCCCTTTTCTTTAGATCAATCAAAATGCTATGCTTCACTTGTAATCAAATCAGTCATCCATTGATGGAGGCTTCACACCTTACTTGTTGAAGAGGGAAACATGCTGTCCTTTCTATTTCGTTCTATTTCCCTTGGACTCGTTTCAGCGGCGCTTATTCTTCTCGCCTTCCCGATCTTAAGACCAGCGATTGTCGCTGACGTCACTAGCCCTAAAGTCGATAATATTGGCTCTCTTCAGATTTCATTTAACCAAGCAGTTCGCCGCGCGGCGCCTGCAGTGGTTAACATTTATAGCCGTAAATACGCTGAAAGCGATCGAAACAAACTGCTCACACAAGGTTTGGGCTCTGGGGTGATTGTTAGCGAGAAAGGCTACATCATTACCAACTTCCATGTGGTGGCTCAAGCAGACCAAATAGTTGTGGCACTTCAAGATGGCCGAGTAGCAGCTGCGCAACTTGTCGGTTCAGACAAACGCACCGATATCGCGATACTTAGAGTCAGCGGTGATAATCTACCGGTGATCCCACTCAATCCTAATTACAAAGCCAATGTCGGTGATGTTGTACTGGCTATCGGTAACCCATACAACCTAGGTCAAACAACAACCTTTGGTATCATCTCTGCAACCGGCCGTTCTTCGATCAGTGCCGATGGCCATCAAGCCTTTATCCAGACCGATGCGGCAATCAATGAAGGTAACTCAGGTGGCGCACTGGTGAACTCACAAGGTGAGCTAGTCGGTATCAATACCGCCTCTTTCCAGCAAGCTACCGACATGGAAACCTATGGGATCTCATTCGCTATCCCCTATCCGCTTGCTAATAAAATCATGGAAAAGATCATCGCCGATGGTCGTGTGATTCGTGGCTATATTGGTATCGATGGACAAGACATCAACTCAGTCACCTCACGCATGTTGGGTACTAAGAATATCGGCGGGATCGTTGTGTTGGGGATAGACCCTAATGGTCCGGCTGCCGATGCGGGTTTTGAAGCTCAAGACATTATTGTCAGTATCAACGATAACCAAGTAAATGGTCGCCAGAGTGTAATGGACATCGTTACCGACCTGCGACCTGGTACAGTTATCGATGTGGGTATATTGCGCCAAGGTGAAAGCAAAACCTTAAAGGTGACCATCGCCGAAGATACTCGCCTGTAGAGCAAACTCTGTAAGCAATGATTCAAGCTGCTAATACACAAGTACAAAAAACCCAGCTCATAGGCTGGGTTTTCTTTTATCTAAAGATTGTTTCAAGTATCTCTACGATTCACTTTGCTCTTCGATATCGATGCGAGTCACTCGCTGTAGTCCTCTAGGCAGTAGACCACCACGACGACCACGTTCACCACGGAAGTTTTCAAGATCCGCAGGTTTCAAACCAAGCTTACGTTTACCGGCGTAGATAGTCAGCGTCGCATTCTCTGGGATAGCCATAAGATGTGAGACAAACTCTTCACGCTCTTTTGCTTTCGCAGAAGGGATGTTGATGATCTTGTTGCCTTTACCTTTGCTCAGCTGAGGGAGATCTTTAATCGGGAACAACAACATACGACCTTGGTTAGTAATCGCCAGAATCTGATTACTGTCCAAGTCAGCAATAGGGCTTGGCATCATCACTTCAGAAGCTTGTGGCAAGTTAACCAAGGCTTTACCGCTCTTGTTCTTGGACAGCAGATCGCTACCCTTACAAACAAAACCATAACCTGCATCAGAACCGACTAACCATAATTGTTCATTCTCTCCCATCACCACTTGGCGAATAGAAGTACCTGGGCTGACGTTCAAGCGGCCTGTAATTGGCTCACCTTGGCTTCGCGCCGACGGTAATGAATGTGACTCAAGGGAGTAGCTTCGACCATCACTGCCGAGGAACACCGCTTGCTGGTTACTCTTACCCTTAGCACTCGCTAAGAATTTATCACCCGATTTGTAGTTCAAACCTTCAGCGTCAACTTCATGCCCCTTGGCATGACGAATCCAACCTTTCTCAGACAACACAACCGTGATTGGTTCGCTTGGTACTAAGTCGCGCTCTGTTAGCGCTTTCGCTTCAGCGCGCTCAATCAGAGGTGAACGACGATCATCGCCGTATTTATCCGCATCTGCTTGGATTTCTTTCTTGATCAGCGTATTCAAGCGACGCTCTGAACCGAGTAGCTTTTCAAGCTTCTCACGTTCAGCTTCAAGCTCTTCTTGTTCCGCTCGGATTTTAAACTCTTCTAACTTAGCTAAGTTACGAAGTTTAATATCAAGAATCGCATTGGCTTGAATTTCAGAAATGTTGAAACGGCTCATTAGGACAGGACATGGTTCGTCTTCTGTACGAATGATCTCAATCACTTCATCGATATTAAGATAAGCAGCAAGCAAACCTTCTAAGATGTGCAAGCGTGCCAGTACTTTATCTAAACGGTACTGCAAACGACGGCGAACCGTTGTGCGACGGAACTCGATCCACTCTTTCAGGATTTGAACTAAGCCTTTAACTTGAGGACGATTATCTAAACCAATCATGTTCAAGTTAACGCGGAAGTTTTTCTCTAGATCCGTCGACGCGAACAGGTGACTCATCAATTGGTCACAGTCGATACGATTCGAACGAGGAACGACAACGATACGCGTTGGGTTCTCGTGATCCGATTCATCTCGCAAGTCGTCAACCATTGGCAGCTTCTTAGCGCGCATCTGGTTAGCGATTTGCTCAAGTAACTTCGCACCTGACACTTGATGAGGTAAAGCCGTGATAACAATATCAGAGCCTTCCTTGTGCCAAACCGCGCGCATCTTGATGCTGCCACGTCCAGTACGGTAGATCTTTTCGATGTCCGATTTCGGGGAGATAATCTCAGCTTCAGTCGGGTAATCTGGACCTTGAATGAAACCCATCACGTCTGAAAGCTCAGACTTAGGCGTATCAATTAGGTGAATGGCTGCATTAGCGACTTCACGCACGTTGTGTGGTGGAATATCGGTCGCCATACCTACCGCGATACCTGTAATACCGTTAAGTAGGATGTGAGGTAGGCGAGCAGGCAACATTTGAGGCTCTTTCATCGTGCCATCAAAGTTTGGTTGCCAGTCAACAGTGCCTTGACCTAGTTCACCTAGAAGAACCTCAGCAAACTTAGATAATTTGGCTTCGGTATAACGCATCGCAGCGAACGATTTCGGATCATCAGGAGCACCCCAGTTACCTTGACCATCTACCAATGGGTAGCGGTAAGAGAAAGGCTGCGCCATCAATACCATCGCTTCGTAACAAGCAGAGTCACCATGTGGGTGATACTTACCTAATACGTCACCAACGGTACGTGCTGATTTTTTGTATTTCGATGCAGCCGATAAGCCTAGCTCAGACATCGCGTAGATAATACGACGCTGTACTGGCTTCAAGCCATCACCGATATACGGCAATGCACGATCCATGATCACGTACATTGAGTAATTTAAGTAGGCATCTTCGGTGAACTTGCGCATTGGCAGCTGTTCAACGCCATCATATGTAATTTCGTTAGACATCCATTATACCTCGGCCATATCACCGTTAGTCTGTAGCCATGTACGGCGATCATCTGCACGTTTCTTACCAAGCAGCATGTCCATCATCTCGTTGGTTGCTTCGCTGTCATCAATCGTTAACTGCACAAGGCGACGAGTGTTTGGATCCATGGTGGTTTCACGCAACTGAAGTGGGTTCATTTCACCCAGACCTTTGAATCGTTGCACGTTGATCTTGGCTTTCTTCTGCGATAGTCGCTCAAGCACACCGTCTTTCTCTGCGTCATCGAGTGCGTAGAACACTTCTTTACCGCAATCGATACGATACAGAGGAGGCATTGCCACATAGATATGACCCGCTTCAACTAATGCATGGAAATGGCGAGTAAACAAAGCACACAGCAGTGTCGCGATATGAAGACCATCCGAGTCCGCATCGGCAAGGATACAGATCTTACCGTAACGCAGGCCGGATAAATCATCGTTGTCCGGGTCGATGCCTAGAGCCACCGAGATGTCGTGCACTTCTTGCGAAGCCAATACTTGGTCTGCTGACACTTCCCATGTATTTAGGATCTTACCGCGAAGTGGCATAACTGCTTGGAACTCACGATCACGTGCTTGTTTAGCAGAACCACCCGCCGAGTCCCCTTCCACGAAGAAGATTTCGGTACGGCTTAAGTCTTGAACTGAACAGTCAGTTAGCTTACCCGGCAGTGCTGGGCCTGAAGCGATTTTCTTACGCACAACCTTTTTGCTTGCGCGCATACGGCGGTGGGCATTCGCAATACAAGCTTCTGCTAGCTGTTCTGCCAGTTGTGGCTTTTCGTTCAACCACAGGCTAAACGCATCTTTTACCACACCAGACACAAACGCAGCAGTTTGACGTGAAGACAAGCGCTCTTTTGTTTGACCAGCAAACTGCGGATCTTGCATCTTCACCGACAGTACGTACGAACAGCGATCGAAGATATCGTCGCCCGTTAGCTTAACGCCACGCGGCAGCAAATTACGGAATTCACAGAACTCACGCATTGCATCAAGAAGACCTTGGCGAAGACCGTTTACGTGTGTACCACCTTGTTTAGTCGGTACTAAGTTCACGTAACTTTCGGTGATCATGTCGCCGCCTTCTGGCTGCCAGATGATCGCCCAGTTTGCCATTTCTGTTTCAGCAACGAATTCGCCAACATACGGTTCTTCAGGCAGCAAGGTGTAACCTTTCACGCCTTCGGCAAGGTAGTCTTTTAGACCATCTTCATAGAACCATTTATGCTCTTCACCACCGACTTTGTCGATAAAGGTAATTTCTAAACCTGGGCAAAGCACTGCTTTTGCACGTAGGTTGTTAATCAGACGAAGTGTCGAGAATTTAGGGCTATCGAAGTACTTAGGATCAGGCCAGAAATGTACTGATGTACCACTGTTACGATGACCACAAGTGCCCGTCACAGTAAGCTCTGTTACTGCATGACCGCCTTCAAGTGCGATCTCGTGAACCTGACCTTCTCGGCGTACGGTCACTTCAACACGTTTTGACAGCGCGTTTACAACCGAGATACCTACACCGTGCAGACCACCAGAGAACTTATAGTTGTTATTCGAGAATTTACCGCCAGAGTGGAGCTTAGTTAAAATCAGCTCAACACCTGAGATCCCTTTTTCAGGGTGGATATCGACAGGCATACCACGGCCGTCATCGGTAACTTCTAACGATTGGTCTGCATGAAGTACCACTTTGATCTTCTTAGCGTGTCCCGCTAGTGCTTCATCGACCGAGTTATCAATGACTTCTTGGGCAAGGTGGTTAGGTCTTTCTGTCTCGGTATACATTCCCGGGCGGTGTCGCACAGGGTCGAGACCTTCAAGTACCTCGAGGTCTTTTGCATTATATTGTTCAGTCATAATACGGAGTTTACTCAAAAAGTTTGCGTCAGTTCGCTGGCTCCAGTTTCACTAAAGCAGAATCATTACTATGAACCGTCATAGTAGAGCGAACGAGCGAAGTATTGGGGAATATAGTCTGGAAGCTGAGTAATGATGTCAAGCTAGTTCAAAAACTAAGACATCAAACTATGATATTTCACCATTGATAGATGAAATAACAGGCAAACAAGAGAAAATCACTTGGTTGGTGGAACAGATTAAAGATTTAGAAAGGTGATGATTTGTTGTGGGTAGCGTTCAAAATCAACAAAGCTATGATCCCCGCCCTCTTCTACTGTCTGTGTTGCACCTTGGTACTTCTCTACCGCTTGTCGGTAATCCAGAACTTCGTCTTCCGTTTGCTGAAGTAACCAGAAGTCGCTCGGCTTAGCGATAGCCGAAACCTCTAACGCCTTCAGTTCATCAATATGTTTTGTTTCCAGTACATATCGTTCATCTGTGTATGGGTTTACTTGTTCACCTAAATAGTCAGCAAGAAGCTCATACGGCTTCACTGCTGGGTTTACAACCACCGCTTTAAAACCATAGTGGCTATTCAGCCATGTTGAAAGATAGCCACCCAGCGAGCTACCGACCAACGCTATTTGATATTGCTCTTTGTATTGCTCCACCAGCTGCTGTAAATGAAGTGCCGCTTGTTGAGGGAAACTCGGCAGTTGAGGGGTTACGACTTTAATATCAGCGCGATGCTCCGCACAGTAATCTGCCATCACATTCGCTTTATGAGAACGTGATGAGCTGTTAAATCCGTGAATATAGAGAAGCAGCGATGGCTTATTAGCTTGTTGATTAGAGCCTAGCATCAATAACCGCCTTCATTAGTAACCAGCAGCCTTAAAATCAGGCAAGAACTGCCCATGAGGCAGACGACGAACTTGCGTGCTAACGGTACCGTCTTGATGTAATTCAATCTCTCTCCAGCCCGGAGACAAAGTATCAACCGCGAAGTCATCTGAGTTAGGTTTGAATTGCACACAAGTCGACGGTGTTGCCATGACTTGTACACCATGATGATCTCGGTTCATGTCTTGATGAACGTGACCACACAGTACGGCTTTAACATTGGTGTGCTGTTGAACCACATCCCAAAATTGATCGGCGTCTTTTAGGTTATGTTGATCTAACCATGCGCTGCCAACCAACAATGGATGGTGGTGCAATAGAACCAAGGTATTACGTTCAGGGAACTCCGTCAGCTTCTGTTCTAATAGGTCAAGCTGTTGATCGCTGAGGCGACCATGAGGCACACCAACCACCTGCGAGTCTAGCATCACCATCTGCCAGTTATCGCCTAGCAAGACATGCTCAACACACTGTATTTGTGGTGATGGTAAAACACTGCCCATATTAGGCTTAAAGTCATGGTTCCCTGGCAGCCAATAGCATGGCTTTTCCAAAGGCTGAATCCCTGACTCAAATTTCTGGTACGACTCAGCACTGTGATCTTGAGATATATCACCGGTTGCTAAAATCGCTTGATAGTCAAAGCCCTGACTAACAATGCCATCGACTACAGCACGAAAGCTATCTTGAGTGTTGATGCTTAATAAGCTGCCATTGCTCGGCGCAAATAAATGCGTGTCCGTTAGCTGCACAAGCTTAATAGTGCTCTCATCAAATTTTGAAGTGTGTGATAATTCCAAAATAACAAATCCAGATACGTTACTGTTTAGACTTTAAAAGTGTTGATAAATAGGCTCAATTAAAAGGCAATTGGGGTTCGGCTGATACCCGTTTTTAAACAAAACGTTAACCATTCCCCAAGAAATTTATTCAATTGAAATTTCTCGTCCTTTTGCAGAAGCTTAGTGTTGGGGTAGTCATATTTCGCTTTGACTCGCGAAAAATCCCCGCTAGCGCACACTTCTGCAACTCGAGCGTCGTGATATAGCCTGACAGACATTTTTGGCAAAGGAAACACTGGCATCGCATCACTCTGACATATATCTATTAATGTGGTGTATTTTGTGACCTCATTCACTGTCAATTGATACACCATATTAACGGCTTGGTAACAGCGAACGTCACCAACCTCATGCCCAACCGGTAACAAAGCGTTCAGTTTGGCATAGTTAGTCTCGTAAACTCGCATCAATTCAGCAAGATCAACATGATACGGTTTTTTGACCGCGATATTTGGCATGACGTTAATCTATCCACTCTGACTGTAATTCTTGGTAGTTCAATTGTAGCCACTGTAGCGCAATGATCGTGGCTCCATTTTCAAATACACCATCTTTTACCAACTGATAAGCCGCTTCGCGACTCATCACTTGTACACGAATGTCTTCACCTTCGTAGTCCAATCCGTGTACCCCTTTGGCTGTCGTTGCATCAACACAGCCAACAAAGACGTCGAGCTTTTCAGAGCAACCACCAGATGAAGGATAATACGAAGTAATAGGCAATACAGATCCGACTTCGACTCCGGCTTCTTCCATTGCTTCACGACGAGCGACGTCTTGTGGCGATTCGTCCGTATCAATGATCCCAGCAACAATTTCGTATTGCCATGGGTTCTCATGCTCTAGGGCTCCGACACGGATCTGTTCGACGATCACCACTTCATCACGCACAGGATCATAAGGTAGCAAAGCGGCAGCATGTCCACGCTCAAACATCTCACGCTCTATTGGTTGGCTCCAGCCTCCCTCAAATAGTCTATGTTTAAATGTGTACTTGACCATTTTGAAAAAACCACGAAACAGCGTCTCTTTTGAGACTATTTCCACATCTTGCGGAGTAAACTCATGTCGTTGATTGTCATACTGTTGCATTTGGTACCTCACTAAGTGATCTTTATAGTTTACTCATTGTCCGAGTTAACTACCAAGGATAAGGTTCAACTTTTTATATAAAATTTATAATTAAAGTTAAGCTTTAAAAAATAAATATTGCACAAGTGGACAGTTAACTGTAAAAAAGTGCAAAGTTTCGAGTAAATTACCACCAAACTGGGTTAAACTCTTCTAAAGAAAATTCCATAAAAGGCAGGAATAGGAAAATGAAAAAACTGCTTCCACTATTTATCAGTGCAGCAATTGGCAGCCTGAGTTCGTCAGCTTTTGCTGATACGCTAGCTGAAGTTTACGACCAAGCAAAACAGAACGATCCACAACTTCTTCGTTCAGCAGCGCAGCGCGATGCCGCTTTTGAAGCAGTAACGTCAAGTCGTAGCTCTTTGTTACCGCAAATCAACCTAACAGCAAACTACGACATTAATCGTGGTGATCGAGATACATCAGGTGTTGGTAATTCAAGCATTGATAACAACACTTGGGGAGCTGCTATCGGCTTCAGCCAAGAGCTTTACCAGCGTTCTTCATGGATCACACTAGATACGGCAGAGAAAACCGCTCGTCAATCTGATTCAGCTTACGCGGCAGAACAACAAGCCTTGATCCTTCGTGTTGCGACAGCATACTTCGAAGTGCTTCGCGCTCAAGATAACCTAGAATTTGTTCGTGCAGAGAAAGCAGCGGTTGCTCGTCAACTAGAGCAAACTAAGCAACGTTTTGAAGTAGGTCTTTCAGCAATCACCGATGTACATGATGCGCAAGCTCAGTACGATGGTGTTTTGGCTGATGAAGTTCTTGCAGAGAACGACCTAACGAATAGCTACGAAGGTCTTCGTGAGATTACAGGTCAGGAACACTCTAACCTAAGCATCCTAGATACTGATCGTTTCTCAGCAAGCAAATCTTCTGAGTCTGCAGTTGCACTTGTTGAACAAGCAGAACAAAAGAACCTTAGCTTATTGGCTGCACGTATCTCTCAAGACGTAGCAAAAGACAACATCTCTCTAGCAAGCTCTGGTCACCTACCAAGCTTAACCCTAGATGGTAGCTACGCTGTTTCAGATCAATCAAACAGCACCCAAGATTACGACCAAGACAACCTAAACATTGGTTTGAACTTAGTTGTACCTCTATACACGGGTGGTAACACAACTTCATTGACTAAACAGGCTGAATACAACTACGTTGCAGCAAGTGAAGATCTAGAAGCAACTTACCGTAGCGTTGTAAAAGACGTACGTGCATTCAACAACAACATCAGCGCTTCGATCGGTGCTCTACGCGCTTACGAACAGTCTGTAGTTTCTGCTCAGTCTGCTCTAGAAGCAACAGAAGCTGGTTTTGATGTAGGTACTCGTACTATCGTTGACGTACTAGATTCGACTCGTCGTCTATATGATGCGAACAAAAACCTTTCAGATGCTCGTTACAACTACATCCTAAGTGTACTTCAGCTTCGTCAAGCAGTTGGTACGCTAAGCGAACAAGACATTGTTGATGTAAACGCAGGTCTAAAAGTAGCAAGTAAGTAACTCTTAATTACTCAAGTTACCGTTACAAAAATGCCGCTCATTGAGCGGTAATGCCGATCAGTTAAAGCCAAAGCGATCGGTTGAAGGATCCTTCAGAGCTGTC